>RFPJ01000012.1 GCA_009926145.1 Bacteroidota bacterium | reverse complement strand
ATCCCACGCCATAAGCCGAGTCAGTCCAATAGAGTGAGTAGGGGTCCAAGGTATAGGTGTTATACTGCTGAGAGCGAATTCGATGGGCAGCGCATTCTCATTTTGTAGGGTGAAATCGTTAATTCCCTTACTGTAGGCCTCTAAAATAGAAATTGTCTCTGAATCAACGGTATTTATGATTTTATTTGCAGTAGACCAAAAACCGAGTGTTCTTTGATACCTATCTAATGGAATAAGATCAGGTCCTAAAAACTCAGCAAACCGACCTTCCATTGCAAGTTGTGCAAGTGTTAACTGCCAACGCCTATCTTGTGCATGCACATACCCTAAAGCGTAGTAAAGATCATGCTGTGTTTGTGCATAGATATGAGGTATACCAAAATCATCCCAATAAATATCTACAGGTGACGAAAGTTCAGGACTCTGAATTACAGTTTCATATTGTGGTAAAGGTTTCCAGAACGTCCAATAGAACGCTAGTCCTAGTAAAAAAACAATTAGTATACTTAAAAATCCTAGAAATCGAAGAAAGGTTTTCATATAGAATAGGTCTAATAGTAGTACTCTAATTATGCAATATTCAGGAAAGTTAACTCAGTAGATGAAGGTTGCAGTTCATGAATGAATTCAATACGATTGAAAGTAGTGTATCTTAAATTCAAAAAAAATTAGAACTCCTTAGAACAGTCGGATATAATGATAAATCAGAACAAGCAAATTTCAAAAATAGCTGTAATTGGATCGGGTACTATGGGCAATGGTATCGCACATGTCTGCGGATTATCGGGTAGAAAAGTGCATCTAATGGATTCCGATTCAAACCGATTAGAATTAGGAAAACAGACGATCGGAAATAATCTAGACAGAATGATTAAAAAAGGAATAATAGATGATACTCAAAGAGAGCAGACCCTAAATAATATAGAATTATTTACCCAGCTTGATGAAGCTATACAGTCATGTGATCTAATCATTGAAGCGATACCTGAAAAATTCGAGCTCAAAGAACAACTGTGGAAAAATATAGATGTACACATACATAATGTGTCAGAAACCGATTATCCGATTTTAGCTACCAACACATCTTCCATTTCCATTACAAAATTGGCTGAAGTGGTATCAAGGCCTGAAATGATGATTGGAATGCATTTTTTTAATCCGGTACCCGTAATGCCACTGGTTGAAATTATCTTGTCTAAGCTTACCAATCAAACGGCCTATAATCGCATACATGAACTTACACTCAGCTTTAACAAAACACCCATAAAGGTGCAAGATCGTCCTGGATTTGTGAGTAATCGGATATTGATGCCAATGATTAATGAGGCGATATATGCTCTCTACGAAGAGGTAGCAGATGCTGAATCCATAGATCAAGTGATGACCTTGGGAATGGCTCATCCAATGGGACCATTGCGACTAGCCGATTTTATCGGATTAGATGTTTGCTTAAACATTTTGCAAGTACTCTACGACGGGTTTGGGGACAAGAAATATCAACCATGTCCTTTATTAGTTGAAAAAGTTCATAAAGGTGAGCTTGGAAATAAAACATCTAAAGGCTTTTTTAATTATAGCGCTTGAAGCTAAGTCAAGCCTCATCAATAACTTTGCTCAAAATCCACGCCTATATTCAAAAAAAAACAAGAATACTAGGCGATTATTTTTTCAACCCGTTAACTGATTTTTTAATAGATGATTTTTATGATATGGTTAAGCCTATGTCTCACAGCTTGTTGTAGACTTTAGATGCAACTATATATTGTAAGCGCTTTTCTAATCGATACGAAAGGATTTTTTTTTGGCTTGGGAACTAAATTGTTAAAAACCCTAGTTATGGTTTATGTAAATCTTTAACTAAACGGAGAATACATGGAACTGACAATTGGTCAATACTCTCTGGTCTACAATATGTTGTCGTTTGCAATTGCATCGATGATATTTTCTGGCGTTTTCTTTGTACTCGCTAGAGACCGAGTAGCTCCAAAGTATCGTATTTCACTTGTGGTTTCTACCTTAGTAGTAGGTATAGCCGCATATCACTATCTACGAATTTTTGGTTCGTGGGAAGCTGCCTATGTCTTAGAAGGTGGTAACTACGTAGCCTCAGGTAAACCATTCAATGATGCCTACCGATACGTAGATTGGTTATTAACAGTACCTCTACTAGTAGTAGAATTATTGTTGGTAATGGGTCTAACGGGTGCAAAAAAAGAGGGTATGCTAACCAATATGGTTATAGCTGCATTCTTAATGATTGCTTTAGGTTACCCAGGTGAACTTATCACAGATGAAACTTCTGTGATGGGTATGAGAGGTCTTTGGGGCTTCTTGAGTACATTACCATTTGTATACATTGTGTATACACTATGGAATGAATTAGGTATAGCTGCTGCTGAAAAAGAAGGAAAGACGGCTGTATTGTATCGAAATATCAGAGCATTGTTATTAGCTACTTGGGGTTTCTATCCCATCGTGTACATGGCTCCATTCTTTGGATGGGAAGGTGCTTCTACGCAAGTAGCAATTCAGGTAGGATACTCTATCGCCGATGTTCTAGCCAAGGCTGGTTACGGTGTCATGATTTATGCTATCGCTAAGGCTAAATCTGATGATGAAGGATACGCAGTAGCCTAATTCTAGTACAGATTTAATAAAAGCTCTATCACTTGTGATGGGGCTTTTTTTATTTGTCAAAAGCACGGTACATTTGTTCCACAACCAACATATGAGGAAGGGTTATTACACTAATGAGGGTAAATAAAATAGCAACGAGTAGTGCTTCATTTCCAAATGCTTCAACCAAATAATAAATCAGTAGTAAGCCCACGTAGGAAATGATGGAGTAGAGAGCGGTTTCTTTATAAAACCATTTGAAGCCATATTTATGCTCAGGGGTACTCATAAAATCCAGCATTGTTTTGGTGTGATTGTACCCATGCCATAGGCCAAAATAGATGGCAAAGGCAAAAATAGGATCTACCCAGCTAAATAAAAGAGGTACCATAAAAGCATCTATGGTTAACCAATTGTTGAGGGGAACTTTACTGCTAAAAAAAGAACTAATAAGATAAACAGTGGGGTAGAGTAGTGCGAAAAATATTCGCAGATTCTCAACGGTTGTAAAATTATAAACAATGGATATTAACGAAATACCTGTCACAGATTCTACAATGCGCGAGGTATAGAACGGATCACTGCCAAATAAAATGAGACCTGCAATGCTTAGCCCGCGTGCCAAAATAAAGAGCTGTTTCAACCAACCATTTAGTTCTAATCTTTCAGTATCTGATTGGCCAAAATGATAAAGAGTGAACATCATAAACAACAGAAAACCGATAAAAGGTTGAACATACCATAACCATGCATATACCAACACTATAAATAGATAACCCATATAAAACTTGACTTGGGTGGCAAGTGTTTCCTCTTTATGGAGTGCTTTGAAATAGATTTTGTGGTCCAATGCACCATGAGGCATTCCAATAATAAGCACAGATGCCGCCAATGCATAATAACGAATGGACTCCAACCAATCTGAAATGAACACATTCAAGACAATGATAATTAGAGCGACGAAGACTTGTATGGTGATGAGGTCATTGTTCGTTTTAGCCATGACTGTATAATTGGATTAGTATTCCAATCAATATACCAATACAGTAACTAAATACAATTGTTTGAGGCCGAAGCACTTAGTTTAAATGTAATACACTGCAGCCCTTCATATGTGACATCGGCTGACCATTTGCCTTAGATATTACCCGGTCATTACTGTATATCTTGTGCTTGATGTGAAAGGATTTGGAGCTGCAAAGCTTTGCAAACTCCGTTGTATCTACATTCTTTGTTAGTTTTTCCCCTGCTAAACGTACCCCCAATTCAAAAGAAATACGATGGTTAAAAGCAAGTTCTTCACGATCAAAATGAGTGCTAAGCCATTCATTTTTGGGATTTAACGTCTTAATAGAAGCTGCCAGATTTCTAATAACATTACGATCTAAATAATCAATCAAGCCTTCGGTTATAAATAGGGTAGGTAGCTGCGAATTATAGTGTTTACAAGAGTTTAAAGTCTCTATGAGCCTGTCATTATTGGCATCCCATTCTATAAAATACAGACGCTCTCTTTCTTGCTTAATCATAGCTTGTTTTTGCCTAATAACAGGCAGAACATCTAGTTCAAAACAAGGATGTTGATTAGCGAATATCCATGCTAAATGATCAAATCCACTTCCTAAAACCACTATTTGTCCATCAGGGTTATGCTTTAGATACGCCTTGGTTAGTGTGTAAACCGAAAGTTTTCTAAAAATTATGTGGTGAAGGTCTCCCGGTAATAACATTTCATCAAACCTCAATAAAGTATTTATGAACAAGTTCTTTATTGGGGAGAATAATCTTGAATTACTATGCCAAAAAATAACGGATTCATAGTACTGGTGTATTTCATATGGGATTAAATGCTGAATATGTTGTTGCTTTCTCAAAGCATTAAATTTTAGAGAGATAGCAAGGGCAGTCTTAGATATGTTCAAGCCTCATTAAACTTTTTTAGTAATCGAATAAATTCCAAGGTTGATGTTTTGGAATCGATGCATGTATGATTTGGGGTTCTTTTTTTACGGGATGAATAAATTCAAGAGCCATAGCACGAAGGGCTAGTTTTTTACCAGGTCCCGTATGTTCCTCACCATACTTATAGTCACCCCAAATGGGGAAACCCATTTTATTCATTTGAACCCTAATTTGATGCGGCTTACCTGTTATTAAATCTACTTCTACCAGACTATAATGGGCACTTTGTTTAAGCGTCTTGATTCTTAATTTTGCTTCCTTAGCACCTGATTTTTTAGAGCTAAATGCTTTTGTAGTATTAGTTTTGGTGTCTTTTTTTAGGAAGTGCTTGTATTCAGCCTCTAGAGGGGTCCGACCATAAACAATTGCCCAATAGGTTTTTTTTATGTTATGATTTCGAATCTGTTCAGATATTCTACTTGCCGCTTTCGAGGTTTTAGTTAAAATCATTACCCCACTTACCGGTCTATCTAATCGATGGGTAAGCCCTAAATAAACATTTCCAGGTTTTTGATAGGCATTTTTTAAATACTGTTTACACAAAACAGTTACATCTTTACTGTTGGACTTATCGGCTTGGGAGAGGAGTCCTTCCGGTTTATCGATAATCAATAGATGATTGTCCTCGAATATGATGGGAATATTTGGGTGTGTGTTGGTAGACTTCATTACATGATTTATTCTTAATAACCCACCTACTAAATTATACAAAATACGAATAGTATTAGGTATTGTTAAATCTATCTATTACTGATGAATCGGTTTTAGGAGTTATAAGACTGACCACAAAAAACAATATAATATTAGCACTTAAACCATAGATCCCCTCATGCAAATCCCAAGGTTTTAATTCAGGTAGGTACAAAAAAATTAAGGTTACAATTACACCAACTATAAGTCCACTTAAAGCACCCTCCTTGGTTGCACGTGGCCAATAAAACATGCCAAATATAAGAGGAAAAAGTTGAGCAACACCCCCATAAGCACCTAGCAACAAGCTCACGATATCGGTGGTTGAAATCACAGCAAAATAATACGCTACTACACTAATGAGGAGAATGCAAAATTGTATCACTTTTCGTTCCATTCCTTCTTGTTTGAAATAACTTTGTAAGCGGTTGAATTTCATGAGTCCATCTCTAACCATTACCGACCCAGCTGCATGCAGTATAGCATCCCCTGAGCTCATGGATGCCGCAAGAGTTCCTGCACACACTAAACCAACTAAGACAACGGGTAAATCCATATTACGTAGTACGAAGGGTAAAATACTATCTGCTGGTTCAACACCTGGAAAACTTACAATAGAAGAGAAACCAATAAATAATATAGGCAGTAGAAATAGCTGAAAAGTTGGATATAAAACCACCGTTAGTTTCATGGTACGATCATCTTTAGCCGCAAAGGTTTTCATAAAAAAATGAGGCCACATAGAAAATCCAATAGAGGAAATGAGCACGGCTGAACTAAAACCAGACCATGACCAACTACTTCCATCACTCTGAAGACCAGGAGCTGTTAACATATTTTGAAACCCTTCCATTTGAAGTGTTTCAAACATAGGTCCTATGCCACCATGCAGCTTTTGTGGTAAGTACAAACCTAAAAACCAAGCAATACTCAGCATAAATATTCCCTGAAAGGTATTTGTCCATCCAACACCCATTACACCACTAAAAAAGACATAAAGTAAAACAACCACGTAGGCCATGGCCGCACCAGCCCAGTAGGGAATCACACCATCGCTAATTGTATTTAAAACCAAACCGGCACCTTTCATTTGAAGGGTTAGATAGGGGATAAGAACAATTGTTGTGAGAACAGCTAGTAGTATAGACAAAAAAGGACTCTGGTATCGATCCGAAAGCAACTCTGCTTGGGTGAGATATCCATATTTTTTCCCAAGTCGACGTGCTCTAGGTCCGAAAAAATAAAGTGGAACCATTCCCAGTGTACCATAGGCTATTATATAAAGAGCAGCCACCCCTCTCGAATATGCCCAGCCTGGCCCGCCTAAAAAAGCAAAAGAGGAGAAAATGGATGCACCTAATACAAAATAGAGTAACAACAGATTCATGGATCGGTCTCCAGCTACGAAACCTTCGGAACTTTTACTTACCTGCCGTCCTGGTAAAATCCCCATCACTAAGCTTAATAGAAGATAACCTACCGATATGGCTACAATAATAAATGTATCACTCATTGATCACCTATCTTATTTCTAGGAGATTTATGTTCCCAAACATAAAAAACTAAAAGACTTGTAAAACTGACCAGCAAACAAATGAGCACCCACACAACTGAAAAGGGTAGGCCCAGAATGACCGGATGAATACCGCTGAATAGTGGGTATATTGGCCAAATCAATGATAATTGAACGCAAACTAAAATACCTATTAGAATGGTAACCCCATTGCGTTTTTCTGGGTTTTGCACCGAATATTTAAGACCTAAATGAAATTTCACCTGCTATTTTTTAGTGTGTCTTAGGATTTCAAGTTCATCGAAAATAGTACAAATTCCGTAAGTTCCAAGTATGGAAATGTCTCATCTACAAGAAAAAGTTTCTAATCTCCCTCTCTTTCCGGGCGTCTATATCTACCGAGATAAATCGGGGAATGTTTTGTATGTGGGCAAAGCTAAGCGGCTTAAGAATCGCGTTCGATCCTATTTTCAAGATAGTTCTAACCACTCGGCTAGAATAATTGCCATGGTTAGAAAGATTGACGATATAGAGGTCATGATTACCGATTCGGAAACGGAAGCGTTAATTCTCGAGAATACTTTGATTAAGAAGTATCAGCCCCGTTACAATATTCTGTACAGAGATGACAAGACTTACCCCTACATATGCATAACCAATGAGGAGAGACCTCGGGTATTTCCCACCAGAACGATACTTAAAGATGGTAGCCAATATTTTGGACCATACGATAGTGTAGGTGGAATGAAACGTATGCTTGAAGTTATTAGAAAAGCATTTGATTTGTGCACTTGTGCGGTTTCCATAAAGACCCTAGATAAGACGAAAAACACACCTAAGTGGAATAGCTGCTTTGATGATTACCTTGGAAGTTGCTCTGCTGAAAGAGATTTATTAGAGTACCAAACAACTATTGAAAAAGTAACGAAGCTCATCAATGGTCGAACCAGAGAGCTCATCAAAGAAATAAAAGAAGAAATGGAAATGGCATCTTCAGCGATGGAATTCGAGCAAGCTGCCTACTTACGAGATAGTTTATTCGCTGTGCAACGATTTAGTGAACGCATGAAAGTAGTTGCAGATAATGATCTGGATCGTGATTTATTTGTTGTTGCAAGACATGAAGGAATTCAAGAAGCCTGCGGTTTATTGTTAAAAATAAGAGAGGGAAAACTGGTCGGGAAATTTCATCGATTTATTCGTGATGTCAATGATATCCCGGATGCTGCTTTACTACAAAGTTTTTTGGAGGATTATTATACATCTGATCATCAAATAACCTTGCCAGATGAGGTTTATCTTAGTCATCCTTTAGTGGACGAGGAATTACTCCATATATTTATAGAAGAAAAGAAGTCAAAAAAAATACCTTTTAGAGTACCCGAAAGAGGGGATAAAGCAAAGTTAATCCAGATGGCGCTCACAAATGCTAAACTCTATTTGGATGAACGAGCCTTAACCTTAGAAAAAAGAGAGAGAGACAGAATTCCGGTGTCCATCACAGACCTGAAAAAGTATTTGAATCTACAAAGAGTACCCAGACGAATTGAATGCTTTGATAATTCAAATTTTCAAGGTGAGTATCCCGTTGCCTCCATGGTTAGTTTTGTAGATGCAAAACCAAGGAAAAAAGCTTATAAACATTTTCATATAAAAACCGTTGTGGGACCGGATGATTTTGCTTCAATGCACGAAGTATTAACTAGAAGATATTCCCGACTCATGCAAAGTTCCGATCAGATACCAGATCTTATCGTAGTGGATGGGGGAAAGGGGCAATTAAGTTCAGCGATAAAAGCCCTTAAAGAGATTGGATTTTATGGGCAGTGTGAAATTATTGGTCTAGCAAAACGTTTAGAGGAAGTGTTTCTGCCAGGAAGAAAAGATGCCATTATGATTCCCAAATCTTCTCCTGCACTAAAACTATTGCAACAAGTTCGCGATGAGGCTCATAGGTTTGCGATTACATTTCATAGAAACATAAGAAGCAATCACATTATTCAAACCGAGTTAACCAGCATCGATGGTATAGGTGAAAAAACAGCGAAAGCTCTACTTAAAAAATTTGGTTCTGTTGAAAACATACGAAACCTTGACCTTGATACGTTAAGTCAGGAAATTGGAAATAAAAAAGCACAGAGCATCTTCGATTATTTGAACGATCAAAAAAATGCTAAAGAAGCTAACGAGTAAAAAAACTACCTACCATTACAAGTCTTTGAGTGACAAAGAGCTTGTAATACTCTATCGCCGCGATAACAACAGTGAGGCTTTCAATGAGTTGTTTACACGATATCAATCTAAGATATACTCATACATCTACAGTATGGTTCACCATCCCGATATCGCCAATGATTTATTTCAAGATACCTTCACAAAGGTGATCACAAAGATGGATAAAAATTACAATGAAGAAGGTAAATGGATTGCTTGGGTAATGAGGATAGCTCATAATGCAACCATTGATTATTTGAGAAAAGCTAAGCGGTTTGTAAATATAACAGCTAGTAAATCTGAAGATGAAGGTACTGACTTCTTTCATCGGGTTGAAGATGAAGGCTCACTGAATGCAGCTGAGTTATACATTCAACAAGAAGATAAGAAGAGAATGTTTAAGCATATTAGTCGTTTACCAGAAGATCAACGTGCAGTTGTAATGCTTCGACACTACGACGAATTATCCTTTAAAGAAATTGCAGAAATCACCGGGGTATCTATCAATACAGCCTTGGGACGTATGCGTTATGCCCTTATTAATTTGAGAAAATATTTTGAAGAAGAACAACCATCGGAAAATGATCATGCACTCTAATCAAACGGATGTTATCAGGTACGTAATGGACGAAATGGATCCATCGGAGCGCCTTACTTTCGAAAAGAAACTTCTATCGGATGAAAATCTACTTATTGAAGTTGAAAGCTTTAAAAATACATGGAAAAGAACCCATTCAGTTCCTAAAGTAAGTGCTCCAAAAATAGTCCAGCAGCAAATCTTATCTCAGGCATTAACCCATGCCGATGCTAAATCAAATACAACATTAATTAGCATCATTTCTACGCACAAATATAAA
Organism: Bacteroidota bacterium; assembly: GCA_009926145.1. GTDB lineage: Bacteria > Bacteroidota > Rhodothermia > Balneolales > Balneolaceae > UBA1275. The sequence goes on along the minus strand of RFPJ01000012.1, from coordinate 8,446 downwards.
ATTGCGGCAGGTTTTGTATTAATCGTAACGGCATTGTTTTCTTGGGGGCCTAAAGGGGTTTTAGAGCAAACATCAAGTTTAGTAAGTAATAATAATGATACGGAAAGACGACTAGAATCAAGTGTTACCAATTCAAAAGATCGTTTAGAGTTAGGTTTCGAGAATAATGGGCAAAATAATGTGCAGGATAAAAGCTTAAAACCTTGGATAGATAATAATCAGGTAATACGATTTGCAGGAACTACTGACTTGGAACTAACAGCTCAGCCATCTTTAAACTTATCTTCAGAGTATTCGAACAAACTTCGATTGGTAAACGACAAAACAGGATACAGCTCGCAGTCTAGAAAAATTTTACTTACCGGGAATACTCCATAAATCGTTGCTCAAAGGTTATTAAATAAAGATTGTGGATAACTTCCCAAAGGTTTGTGAATAAGTATTTTTGGTTCCGTTCAGAGGTACTTTTATATTGGATGCACTCAAAAAAATTTAAATTGTTTACATCCTAAATGGGTAAAGTTATTTCAATTGCAAATCAGAAGGGTGGAGTAGGAAAGACCACTTCATCTATTAATCTTGCAGCCAGCTTAGCAGCCATCGAGCATCCAACGCTCATTATTGATATTGATCCTCAAAGTAACACCACTAGTGGGTTGGGTATTGAACCATCAACGGTTACAAATTCTATATATGAGGTCATGATAGGAAGCGTTGATATTGGAGATACCATACGTCAAACAGAGCTTGATTTTCTTGATTTGGTACCCGCGCATATTAATTTGGTAGGCGCTGAAATCGAAATGATTGACCGTGAACAACGGGAAAGAATACTAACCAAAGCAATTGATGACTTAAGAGATAAATATGACTTTATCATAATTGACTGTCCACCTTCATTGGGGCTTCTTACCATCAATGCACTGACGGCATCGGATTCGATTGTTATACCTGTTCAGTGTGAGTATTTTGCTTTAGAAGGATTGGGTCAATTGTTGAATACCATCAAAATTGTGCGGCAGCATTTGAATCCTAGTTTAGACATTGAAGGGGTAGTATTAACGATGTATGACACACGTACAAGACTATCTAATCAAGTTGCGGAAGAAGTAAAACGGTATTTTGACGATCGTGTATTTAAAACAGTAATCGCTAGAAATGTTCGGCTTGCCGAAGCTCCATCTTTTGGAAAGCCAGCATTACTCTATGATTCTACATCTGTGGGAGCAAAAAACTATTTATCCTTAGCAAGTGAGATTATTAAAAGGAATAGAAAATTGTTCAAGAACAGTCCTGTTTTAACTAAATAAATAGGCATGGCGAATAAAAAAGTATTAGGAAGAGGTTTAGGTGCTTTTTTCCCAGATTTGGAGGGAAAAGAGTCAAAATCAAACCCCATTTTACCTGATGTTCAAGTCAGTACGTCTGAAACTTCAGCAAGAGATTTGAGCCAAGCGAATACGAGTGCTATAAATACTGTACAGCAGATTCCCGGGAAAGAGAATACCGTCTTGATGCTTAATCCGGAATATATCCGTGCCAATCCACATCAACCTCGAAAAGAATTTGACTCTGAGCGACTAGAAGAATTAGCCGAATCCATTCAAACTCATGGATTAATTCAGCCTATCACAGTACGATATATTGGTGAGCAAAAATACGAATTGATTAGTGGTGAGCGAAGATTACGGGCCTCCAAGTTGGCTGGTATCACTGAAATCCCTGCTTATATTCGGTTTGCTGATGATGAGCAAAGTATGGCATTTGCACTAATTGAAAACATCCAAAGAGAGGATTTGAATCCTCTAGAAGTGGCATTAGCTTATCAACGTTTACTAGAAGAGTTTAACTACACTCAGTCCGAGGTGGCCAATAAAATTGGGAAAAATCGAACAACAGTAACCAATATGTTACGTCTGTTACAATTACCCGATTTCATTCAAAAAGCATTAGCGGAGCAGAGTATAAGTGGTGGACATGCAAGAGCTTTGTTAGGAATTGAATCAGAGCTTGATCAAATAAGGGTTCTTAAGAAAATTATTCAGGAAGAATGGTCGGTACGAAAGTTAGAAGCATACATTCGGGATTTAAATGCGGACACAAAATCTGATAGATCTAAAAAACAAGATGTTCCAAAAGCTAATACCGTCTTCATTAAGGATATTGAAAACAAATTAAGAAGCCACTTAGGTACAAAAGTAAATATGAAGACGTTTACAGAGGGTGGAGAAATACGCATCAAGTATTTTAATGAGGATGATTTAGATCGTATACTAACAATGTTGACTAGCAATAAATAACCTTTTGTATTGATGTTCGGTTACTCATAGCACAGTTTGTATTTAACACTCAAAAAGGCAAATGAGAACGCATAGTTTTTACTTGGTTACGTTACATTTAACACTAGTTTTTATATTTATAAGTACTTTTTTCTTTGGAACAGTAGCACAAGAACCACCACCTCCCATTCCGCCAAACGAAGAAGGGATACCCCCAATTCCCAAGCCAACGTTAGCAGATACCACTGAGATAGGTACGATAAAAAGTATAGAAGTTGAAGATAGTACCTTATTTACACAACCTAATGAGCTTGATTTAGAATTAGATAAGAATTACATCGAGTATCCAAAACAAATCCTAAGAAAATCATTAGTCTTACCTGGTTTAGGGCAATACGAAAATGATCAGACTTGGAAAATCCCCATAATTTATGGACTGCTCGGGGGTCTCGGTTATTACAGTATATACTTAACTAAACAGTATCATGATTATAGAGCAGCTTACTATAACGCCGTGTCTCCTAATCAGGACTTTATTTTTGGTCCAACACCCGAACGTTTAAATGGAGCCAATACCAGTCAACTTAAAGCGAATCGAAATTATCTCAGAAACCGCCGAGACTTTATGTATGTGGCCATTGGTTTAGCATACGCCTTAAATGCGGTGGATGCTTATGTGTATGCGCACTTATCTAGTTTCGATGTTTCTGATGACCTGAGTATCAGACCCATCGTAGATTGGGGTCATTCAAGTAACTACATAACGCAAACAAATACCATGCAAGTGTTGGATGAACAGTACAATAATGTAGCGCATACTTCTGATCAGAGCATAGAAAATGCACTATGGAACCTTGTAGTTCCGGAAATAGGAATTTCAATTGAATTTAAATTACACAGGTAGATTAAAATGGTCGATAAAACGAAAATGTTAATTTCTGGTACATATAAAAAAAGCCTCGACCGAGAGGTTTGGAGTATATTTAAAATTATGGGAGAACTTGTTGAAGGCTATGATCGTCTTTTTCAGATTGGACCTTGCGTTAGTATTTTTGGATCTGCAAGAACCCCAGAATCAAGTCCTTATTACCAAAAGGCAAAAGAATTTGCAGCCCAACTAACACAGATGGGTTTTGGAGTAATAACGGGAGCGGGGCCAGGCATTATGCAGGCTGGCAATGAAGGTGCTATGGAGCAGGGTGGTAAGTCGGTAGGATTGGGAATAGAGTTACCCCATGAGCAAGGCATTAATCAATTTGTACAAAAGGAGTATGCACTGAATTTCGATTACTTCTTTGTGAGAAAAGTGATGTTTATTAAGTATTCTCAAGCACTAGTTGTTTTTCCTGGGGGATTTGGAACCATGGATGAACTGTTTGAAAGCCTGACCCTTGTACAAACAAATAAAGTTTCCAAGATTCCCATTATTCTTATCGGAAAGGAGTATTGGGGTGGATTGGTTCATTGGATTGAAACTACCATGATTAATGAAGGGACCATCTCGAGTTCGGATAGAGATCTTTTCTATCTGACCGATTCAATAGAAGAGGGGGTGCAAAAAATTCGAGAGGTTTACGAAGTACAAGAACCTATGCCTAATTTTTACTTTTGAAAGGTATGCCATAAGTCATTTTCCGTAGTATGTGTTCATACCTTGGGTTGATTTATTGGAGTGAATCTCTATGAATAGAAAAGAATCATTCATAGTGTCTAAACTCATATTGGAACTAAGCACAACATTTTTTCCTTAAAAGATAAAATTGTTTAAATTGTGAACTTACTCGCATTAGAATTCAGAAAACTATACATCATAGACATGAAAACTATTTTTTCTTCATTGCTCATTGTTATTGTAGCGTCTCTTACTTTGATGGCGCAAGACCAAACAGCTGCTATTACAGCTTATAACGAAGCTAGAGAATTAGCTCAATCAAAAAATTACACGGCTGCTATTGATAAATATTCAGAAGCCATAGAGATTGCTTCTGAATTGGGTGCCGATGGCGAAGACATTAAAAATCGTTCAGAAAAGCAAATACCAAAGCTTTATTTCACGATTGCTGTTGATGCATTTAATGATTTTAGGAGTGGACCTAGTCTAGAGAAATTAGACACGGCAATAGAGTTATTTATTCAATCAGAAGAAATTGGCACAACTTCAGGTGATACCGATGTTCAACGTAAATCTACGAGTGTATTAGCGCAGCTTAATTATCAGAAAGGGATTATGTTGTTTAAAAGAGAGGCATTTGTTGAGGCTGAAGCTGCACTGGATGAAGCTATTCGAATTAATGCTAATTATGCCAAAGCGTATTATCAAAAAGCCCTTGTTCACAAAAAGAATAACCCAGAAGATGTGGATGGAATTATGAGTTGGTATGACCAGGCCATTGCTATAGCTATACAAGTCAATGATTCTGAAGTTGAGAGATTAGCTAGTCAATCAGCTCATGGAGATTTACTTTTTAGAGGTGCAAAAGCAATTGAAGCGGGAGATCACAGCGATGCCATTGAGTTGTTAAAGTTGTCTTTGGATTATTATGGTGAGTCTGCTGATAGTTATTACCGATTGGCAGAAGCATCCAATAAGCTATCTAGATACAGCGACGCCGTTAGCTACTCTAATCAGGCATTAGCTTTGGAGCAAGGTGGTAATACGGATAAAGCAAAAATATTTTTTGAACTCGGATTAGCGAATCAGATGTTAGACAATAAGGGTGAAGCCTGTTCCGCATTTGAAAATGCCGCCTATGGATCATTTAAATCTCCATCAGAACATAAGATGGAGTTTGAGTTGAAGTGCTCGAGTACCCAGCCTTAAAATTTGATATTAAGCCTCGTTAAAACGGGGCTTTTTTATTATAATCAATACGTACTTTTAAAGGCGACTATAGCTAACTTAGCTACGGAAATAATCTTGAAGATAGATGAAATAGTTAGTCTTCAAATTGAGAAATTAACGACACTAACCACTTTTAGTCATTGTAATGGAACAGAATCTCTATCAATTAAGTGCACATACCATACGTACACTATCTATGGATGCCGTACAAAAAGCGAACTCAGGTCATCCGGGTATGCCGATGGGTATGGCTGACGTAGCTACGATACTATGGTCCAAGTTTTTGAAGCACAATCCTGAAAATCCCAATTGGTTTGACCGTGATCGTTTTATTTTGTCGGCAGGGCATGGTTCCATGTTGCTTTATAGTTTGTTACATCTGTCAGGTTACGATGTCAATATGGAAGACTTGAAATCATTTCGACAAATGGGAAGTATAACACCCGGTCATCCTGAATTTGGGATGACACCAGGAGTTGAGATGACTACTGGGCCACTAGGTCAAGGCTTTGCAACAGGGGTTGGAATGGCAATGGCCGAACGATTTTTAGGTGCTAAGTTTAATGATGAGGCCCATACTTTAGTAGATCACTATACTTATGCTATTGTTAGTGATGGTGATCTGATGGAAGGAGTATCTCATGAAGCGGCTTCCTTAGCGGGTCACTTGAAGTTAGGGAAACTAATCTATCTTTATGATGCTAACTCTATCTCTATAGAGGGGGACACAGACCTAGCATTTACTGAAAACGTCGTAGAGCGTTTCCTAGCTTATGGCTGGCAAGTTATGGAAATAGATGGTCATAACCATGGAGAGATTGCAGGAGCTATTATAAGTGCTCAAAAAAACACGAACAAACCTTCATTAATTGTTTGTCGCACCAAAATAGGATTTGGTTCACCAAATAAAGAGGGCAAAGAATCTTCTCATGGATCGCCCTTGGGTGAAGATGAAATACGGCTAACAAAAGAGGTGTATGGATTTGATCCAAATCGTAGTTTTGTAGTAGATCCAGGTGTCTATGAATTGTTCGCTCTTCGGGCGAAAGATGGTGCTATTGCGCAGTTGGATTGGCAAGCTAAAATCGATTCATTAAAGAACTCGGACCCAGAAAAATATCAAGCTATACATTCTTGGATACAGAAAGATTATATCAATGATTTGGATTCTTGTTTGCCTCATTTTGAAGCAGATGATAAGGGTATGGCTACTAGAGCAAGTTCAGGGAAGGTGATTAACGCCATTAAGGATGCCTTACCAAACTTAATAGGTGGTTCGGCGGATTTGGGACCTAGTACTAAAACCGATATAGAAGGGTATGGTTCGTTTACAGTAAAAAACCCGACTGGTCGGACAATACACTTTGGAGTTCGGGAATTCGGTATGGCTGCTGCCGTCAATGGGATGATGTTACATGGTGGTGTTCACGCCTTTGGAGCTACTTTTTTTGTTTTTACTGATTATTTACGTCCCGCTCTTCGATTGGCAGCATTAATGAAATTACCTTCAATCTTTGTGATGACCCATGATAGTATAGGTCTTGGTGAAGACGGTCCTACTCATCAACCGATTGAGCATTTAGCTAGTTTAAGGGCCATGCCTAATGTCTTGGTTATACGTCCAGCCGATGCGAATGAGGTGTCACAAGCATGGAAAACGGCTTTAGAGCATACTAGAGGACCTAGTGTATTGGTGCTAACCCGTCAGAATGTACCTACTTATCCAAGAACAGAGACGAATCCGGCTTCACTATTATCTAAAGGGGCTTATATACTATCCGCATCTCCTACCTCAAAAGTTGACGGTATCGTAATGGCCACCGGATCTGAAGTTCAACTTGCCATGCAAGCTCAAGCTGTTTTAGCTGAAAAAGGTGTCGGTGTTCAGGTGGTTAGTATGCCTAGTTGGGAGCTTTTTGAGCTTCAACCCGAAGAATATAAGCAGCAAGTGTTGCCGGCTGATATTACGAAAAGGGTATCGATTGAAGCAGGCTCAACCTTTGGATGGCAGAAGTACTTAGGATTACAAGGTAAAGCCATAGGAGTGGACTCTTTTGGGGAATCGGCGCCTTATAAAGAGCTATATGCGCATTTTAACATTACTAAAGAGGCTATTATCGATTACTTTAGCTAATCGCTAGAAAGCCAAATAGATCTTCATCATTTGCATTCAGAATTGATTACTTTGCAATCAAATCTAGAAGGGTATTGATCGTATGAGTAATAAAATTTTTTTAATTGACGGTATGGCATTGGCCTACCGGGCGCATTTTGCATTTATCAGAGCTAATCTTACCAATGCGGAAGGAGTACCCACTGGGCCCATCATGGGTTTTGCCAACACGATTGATAAGCTCATCGAAGAGTATCAGCCTACCCATCTAGCGGTGGCTTGGGATACTCATGCGCCTACATTTCGACACGAATGGGATGAACGTTATAAGGCGCAACGTCCACCTCAACCCGATGAACTCAGGGTGGGTGTACCCTTAATTAAGGAAATGCTTAAAGCTTGGAATATCCATAGTATAGAGCAGGATGGTTACGAGGCAGATGACATTATAGGAACCTTAGCATATTCGGTTCACGAAGACGATGCCGAAGTATTTATGGTAACTCCGGACAAAGATTTTATGCAGTTGGTTAATGAGCACGTAAGTATGCTTAAACCAAATAATCAATCTGGAGGTTTTGACCGTATCGATATTGAAGGGGTGAAGGATTACTTTGGAGTATATCCGAATCAAGTTATCGATGTGCTCGCCATTTTAGGGGACACCTCAGATAATATACCTGGTGTACCAGGCATTGGTAAAAAAGGAGCTCCCAAATTAATCGAGCAGTATGGGACACTGGAAAATTTATTAGCTGAGGCTCCAAATATTTCAGCTAAGCGACAACGTGAGAGCTTAATAGAACACGCAAATGATGCTCGTCACGCTTTAAAAATGGTCACGATTAAAACCGATGTTCCCAATACTCCGACTTGGCAAACGTTGGCATGGAATGAGGCAAGCCCAACTGAATTAGCTAGTTTTTTTAGGCGAATGGGTTTTCGGAGTTTAACCCGTAAATACGAAGAATTTCAGACAGAAAGAGTTGATTCAGAAAGTGAAACAGGATCTAAAGAACAAACTATAAAGACTTTAGATACTACTGAGGTTCAAAATGAAGAACATTTCGATCTGTTTTCTTCGGCAAAACAACTGGGCAGTTACCATAAAGGTCAGCAAAATTACCGCCTACTAGAAACTCATGAAGATTTTGAAGCTTTTGTTGCATCCATCAATGTAGATGAAGCCGTGGTTATAGACACCGAAACTGA
>RFPJ01000110.1 GCA_009926145.1 Bacteroidota bacterium | reverse complement strand
GATAAAGATTGAACCAGAAGAAGGAAGTATTGTTATTTTCCCTTCTTATCTTCCACATTTAGTTGAACCAAATAATCACGATGATGAAAGAATTTCAATTTCGTTTAATGTGATTGCTCTACCAAAAGGAGTGATGCAGGTTCAACAACAATGAAAACATTCTATTTTATCTCTGGGTTACCTCGTTCTGGATCCACTTTATTATCATCAATATGGTAAAAGTAAATTATCAACACCTAATGCTCTAGTTGAAGACATTGAAATACATAGAGTAACAACTGTTAAAGATAATGCTGTCAGATTAGCCTACAACAAAGCTATTGATAAATTTTATTATTTAACTACCAATGGGCAGCTTTTTCAAATAAATTTTAATTCAGGAATACACTATTTAAAAGCACAAACAGAAGATCATGGAATTAATGAGACTCTAGGTCTGGCAATATCTTCATCTGGGGTTTTTTATGTTTCTGGTACAAATAAAAATAGTGAGAATTTAACCAATGTAGGGCGAGTTAGTAGAGGAGTGTTAACTGATGATAAAATACTTTGGGAAACACTCATTGAAACTGAAGAGTATCCGCTTAGTAATACAGCCTTTGATCATTCATTTAATGGTATTGTATTATCACCTTCAGAAAAGACTCTCTTCATAAATAGTGGCTCAAGAACAGATCATGGAGAAGTACATTCAGTTAATGGACGTTATCCAGATTCTAGAGAAGTTCCATTAACTGCCAAATTATTACAGGTACCTGCTGATACTAATAATTTATACCTACCCAATAATTATGACAGTTTAAAGTTTTATGGTTACATATATGCTGAAGGACTAAGAAATACTTTCGACTTAGCTTTTGATTCAAAAGGAAACTTATTTGGAACTGAAAATTCTGGTGATAGAGATGATTCTGAAGAACTAAACATCATTGTTAAAGGAGGGCATTATGGCTTTCCTTGGTTGATGGGGGGGAATCTTACACCTATGCAATTTGATGGTTATAATGTTGAAAATGATTTATTTGTAAATACTAATTCCTTGGCTTATCGTAATGGTTATTTTTATAATGATCCTAATTTTCCCTTAAAACCAGATTCAATAACTTTTATTGAAGGTTTAAAAAATATTGGTCCAGATGCTGATAGAAAAAGAGGAGAAGATGGCCAAGTTTATGATGTTAGTGAGTCTAATTTAGAAATACGGACTTTTACATCTCATCGTTCTCCACTTGGGTTAGTATTTGATACGATGAAGACAATGGGGGGTGACTATAATGGAGATGGTTTTTTACTGGGATGGACTGGTTCCAATGATAGTAATTTATTACAAAGAATGGGGGATGAAGGAGATGATATGTTCCATTTAAAATTAATAGATAGTGGAGATGGATACTCAGTTTCAGTAAATCGCATTGTAAGTGGATTTTTGAATCCTATAGATGCTGAAATAGTAGACAACAAAATCTATGTTCTAGAATTCAAATCTAGCTGGATTAATAGTGGTTTAACAACCAGTATTTATGAAATTACTTTTCCTTCTATTTTAAATCAGGCAAATCAAAAATTTAGTTCAAAAGTAAAATTTGTCTTATACCAGAATTATCCCAATCCATTCAATGCATCTACTCAGATACGGTTTGAGTTAGAAGAGGCAACAAAAGTTAGACTTGAGGTTTTTAATAGTATAGGTCAAAAAATATTGGAACTGGTGAATGGTCGAAAGTCAGCTGGATATCATACCGCTACCTTTGATGCATCAGGTTTATCGAGTGGAGTGTATCTGTACAAACTAACGACTCCATCGTTTACTCAGACCAAGAAAATGCTATTGATTAAGTAGATTAGCTTCTAGTCAGTCTTTATGAGCCCTGCTAGCATGATGTTAGTGGGGTTTTTTTATTTACTCACTCCATCTATTTACCTAGGTAATGGTGTGGAGTGAGTGGCTTTCTTAAATAATACTATAGGGTAATCCGAATGTTTAAGGTGTTATTAGTAAACAAGCAACCCAAAACTATGCAGACCTGCTTAACTCAGATGTTGGGAAGACGTTCATTCAGTTTATTCCCTAAATAAATGAATGAATGAAGCTACAATAGATTTTATTCTACTCAGGCAAAAAAAAGCATCCTATTTTACAAGGATGCTTTGAATCATGATTATATGAGCTTAGTTATATTCTTTTACTAAAATTTCAGTTGATGTTTTTTCAACCGTTCTAATTGTTCTTACTTCTTCTCTAAATTGTATTCCAGACGCAGAACTGTTCAGTTCATATGTCTTTTGCAAATAGTCATTTCTATTTTCAAAGCCCATATAGACCCAATGTGAAAGTCCGTCATTTATCCCGCCAGCTGTTGCACCCATATGCATAGGCCTATCACCCATTATTTCCTTTACATCACTAGACTCTACCATCTTAATGAATGATTCCGTATAAGAATTAGGGTCATCTACTTTCATTTCATAAAGAGCTCTATATGGATAGTTTTCAAAAGAAGTTTCCCCAGTATATAGTATATAGCCTGATTCATTGCGAGTCCACTTTTTTATGAGATTATTTGCATTATTTAGTGTTGTTTGTAGCTCTAAATCTGGTGTTTCTCTTTCTTCAGTATAACCCCAATTATATATATCACCATAAATGATGATTCTGTGAGTGTGTGTATTGTCACCACCTATAGCATTTCTCATTATTGCAAAACCACCAGATTTATAAGTGATTTCATTTTCTTCAAGCGCAGGTGTCACCGTGAGTGTGACGGTTTGCGTCGCACGCTCGCCGCTTTCACTGTCGGTCACTGTGTAGGTAAACGTTTCCGTTCCATTGAAATCCTGATTCGGCACGAAGGCATAATTACCCGTCGTTGCGAAATCAGCCGCTACCGTCAAGGTTCCGTTGGGTAGATCAATGCTGCCGTCTGAGTTTTCAGCGGCAAGCACATCCGATGTCAACGCAAAGGTCAGCACACCACCCGACGTGGTAACGTCATTAGCCACGCTTCCCTCAATGGTTGTGTCTTCGATACCAGACTCAGCATCGTCAGCACCGGTAAGCTGAGATTCATCGAGCGTTGTGGCAACGGCTTCGGTGATTACGGTCCAGTCTTGAACCTTGTAGTCAACCGTCAACCCAGCAATCTGCTCTCGGGTCACACCCTCAGCCAGGTCAATCGTATACGTCTGCGTGTCACTGTTGTAACTCAAGGTACCAATCGCTTCGAAGCCATCAGAAATCGCAACATCGGACACAATCAAATTATCGTAGTTGACCTGTTGAGGGACCGCGCCTTTGAGCAAATCATCACGAGTGAACGTGATCGTACCGTTGTCTCCGACATCTGAGTTGTAATTGAAATCAATGACCCCGCCAGGCACAACGATCGAATCCTCTAATCGATCATCGAACGTATTTGGTGCTCGCTCTCCTCCTTGCTCGGTGATGGTGTCGGCAACATGCGCCATGGCCTGCGTTTCAAAGACATTTTGACTGCCATCACTTGGATCGGGATCCGTTTCTGATTGCGCAGTGAATGAGATACCCAAATGCCCGAGCACATCCGAAAGCATTTGCTTATCGGCAGTTGCCATGTTCAATGGCTCACCCGTGGTTGGGTCAACGTAATCTGCTAACGCTTCGTGGGTTGCATCAGAAATCTGGATGCCATTGGTTGGATCGCCATCTTCGTCC
>RFPJ01000109.1 GCA_009926145.1 Bacteroidota bacterium | reverse complement strand
ACTCTTCGAGTCCAACCCTACGCCCTGATCATTCAAAAGAATATCAAGTTCTAGCTCGCACAAACAATCTGTTTTATGCTCAATATGTGAAAGAACATGTTTCCCTTAGACAAAAAAAGCTGATTAAATCCCGAAGATTTAAACCAGCAAATTATTTCGTCGAAAGGATTATAAATGTACGGCGAAGAGAGATACTAAACCAAATTTATTTTCAGTTTTTTTCGAAAAACTCTTGGGGCTTAGTGTATTGACTATTCGGCCAGTGTTACTCGATCTTATCCTCATCGTAGTTATGTAGTAAACGCACCCCCAAATACATCAATGGGGTATCAAAAAGTGCAAAAAAGAATTTAAATAAGTAGGAGTTAATAATCAGTATAATGACGTCACCTACACTATCAATGGCATCGCCCAAATTACCTGCTAAGTAAAGTATGGTAATAATTGCCGTAGAATCCACCAACTGACTCACGGTTGTGGATGCATTATTTCGAAGCCAAAGATGTTTACCCTTTGTTAAACGCTTCCAAAAATGATAGAGACGGACATCGACACTTTGGGCAATTAGATAAGCAATCATAGAAGCTATGGTGTTCCCTACCATGAATTGATACACTCCCTCAAACAGATCCAAGCCACCGCTTACACCCGCCGAATTTGGCAGCCAATGATTGATACTCATAAGAAGCAGCATGAACACATTCATCCCGAAACCCACCCAAACCAACATTTGCGCTCGTTTACGACCAAATAATTCACTTACCAAATCTGTGGCCAAAAAAGTAAACGGATAGGCTATTACGCCGGCGGGTACGCTCATCGTATAGCTACTACCATTTCGGACAAGTTCTGGGGTTAGCGCTTGTAGCCAAGAAGGTAATTCTAGAGTAAAGATGGTTACAAACTTTGTGGTACCAATTACATTTCCTAATACAAGTGAGGTAAGGAAAATGCCGGAAAGAAATAAAAAAAGGGTATCTCTTTTTAGTTTGAATGAGTCCATTATGAAAGTTGTTTTAGAATCGTAAGCACTGGATTACTCACCATAAACTTTTGTAGATTTTTTTGAACGAAGCCCAATATGCTACTGTTATAAGGTATCTGTTAATTTAAATCTTTAGTTAGCACATTCAATAAGCTATGATTTAAGAATAACACCATGCATAACATTTCACTTGCATGCATAATATTTCACTTGAATGATATAACACGTAATGCATTGAGTGTAACATACAGAGAGAACTATTCATTCACTATTATTCAACCTTATCAGACGCGCTCATGAGTGTAACGGAAGGCGATACATTACCTAAAAAAATTGAACTTAGTTTACTTGCGGCAGAGCTCTATGAACAACAAGGCCGGCTGAGTATGAAGGAGCTCATTACCAAAAGTAAGTTTAGTGCCGGTGAGATCTATCAATTGTTTGATAATAAAAATGAGCTTTTGGCTTATGCCTATCCATCAATGGTCTTTCAATATTGGGCTATGATGGATGAAATTGAGGATTTTCACAGACTTATCATTAGCGAGAAACTATCCAGCTTCATATACAGCATGTTAGAAATGTTTGCTGATCATGAACATTTCGTAAAAGACACCTTTACTCTATTAGTGTCGAAAAAAGGTTTAAAATCATCTTTTGCAAAGGAACTGAGTGAAGTCTATAAAGAATTTTTAATCCGAGATGGTAACCTTTCTATCACGGCAGGATTACTAACCAAGGGTTATGTATATGATTGGATGAGTCTTCAGTTTATAGCACTAGTTGAATTTTGGATACATGATTCATCTACAGGTAAAGAGCGCACAATCGGACTCGTTGATAAAGCCTGCACTCTTTTTGAAAGTCTATTGTATAGCGAAGTCCTTGACAAAGGGTTTGATTTCGGGCGTTATCTATTTTCTACTCTAAATGAAACTTTCAAAGACCAGAAAAATAAATGAGCGACTTTCCTTCATCAAAATTTGAGCGCAGTAGAATTATTGCTAAAACAGGCTTGAAAGTAGGCACCAATTATGCACAACGCTACCTCAAGAAACGATTAACGGGTAAGGAAGTGGATGCCAAAAATTTTCATTCCGAAAATGCTCAAGAGGTATTCAAAGAGTTTACTCGTTTACGAGGTACCGCGCTAAAAATTGCTCAGGGAATGAGTATGGACCAGGGATTTTTACCCGAAGAATTCGCAGAGGTCATGACCCAAGCACAGTACAGCGTCCCTCCCATCAACCACGCTTTGGTACGTACCATCATCAAAAAAGAATTGGGCGATTTTCCAGAGAAGATTTTCGATCAGTTTGAAGCTGAAGCTTTTGCTGCAGCATCTATAGGGCAGGTTCATCGGGCTCGATTAAAAGATGGCCGAAAAGTAGCCGTAAAAATTCAATATCCGAATGTACGAGAGACTATTGATTCGGATATGGCGGTTGCAAAATCCTTAGCAAAACGATTGATAAAAAAAGGACAAGATATCGACCCCTATTTTGATGAGATTCGGTCAACCCTACTATTAGAAACCAACTATCTGCATGAAGGGCAGCAAATTAAGGAGTTTGGTGAACGTTTTAGAAGTGATCGTTTTGAAATACCCGAGTGGATTGAAGAATACTCGACCGAACGGGTGCTTTGTATGTCTTTCATAGAAGGCCGACATCTTGGGGATTTTCTTCAAGAAAATCCCTCACAAGAGCAGCGTAATCACTTCGGCCAACTCATATGGGAATTTTTCCACGAAGAACTTAAGGTTGGCGGATATGTTCATGCCGATACTCATCCTGGAAATTTTCTTTTTACTCCAGACAAAAAACTTGGCATTATCGATTTTGGCTGTGTGAAACTATTTCCAGATGAATTTTTTACCAACTACCTCAAATTATTACCTTGTCATTTAGCGAATGATCAACAGGCGATTCGGGATTTGTATGCCAAATTAGAAGTGATTAATCCACTTGCAAAAATTCAGAGCAAAGAAGATGAATACTACAATTTTGCCAGAAACTATGGGATTATGTTCTCTAAACCCTATCGCTACGAACACTTCGATTTCAGCAATCCATCCTTTGATCGGGATATACGTCACTTCACCAAAGAGGCCCCCTTATCAAACGAAGTGCGTGGGTCTAAACATTTTTTATATACCAGCAGAGTTCATACCGGACTGTATAGTCTACTAATTAAATTGGGCGCCGTGATTTCAACTCAACGTGCCAAGGAAATCTTGAGTGAACTATTAGACATGTCATTTGAACCCTACAGTGAACCTGTGGAAGTAGGCTAGCTAAGTAGTGGACTAAGAGAAGGGACCGTTCAACCCGAAAAAAAACGCACCCATCAATGCTGAAGGGTGCGCTTGGACATTTGGAAACTCTTTTGTTTGTGATTGATTGAAGGGAATATTTCACCTACAACCGCTTCAACAGCTTACTGATCAATTGAGTTTAGGTATTTGTAGAACTCACTATCGGTAGAAATGATGAGTGAGGTTTCTTTATCGATGGTGCTGGCATAGGCTTCCATGCTTTTTACGAAATCATAGAGTTCTCGAGCCGATCCTGATCGATTATAAGCACTATTATAGATAGCCGCGGCTTCGGCATCGGCCTTACCTCGAATGGTTTCGGCTTCTCTAAAGGCTTCGGATTGAATGCGGAGCAACTCACGCTCCTTCTCACCATTGATTCGAGAGGACTCCC
>RFPJ01000108.1 GCA_009926145.1 Bacteroidota bacterium | reverse complement strand
AGCTTATGGAAAGTCGTTTTCAGTTATATATACCGATTAAAAATCCGTACTTTTGCGAAGTATGAAATTACAAATCTAACCATCTATTTGCTTTACGTGCAAAGAAATCGAGAAGTCATATTTACGAGTGCCCTAGATTTTCTGATTCTGCTTGCGAGTTGGTTGGTTTTTCATGCTGGTTTTTCTGATCAAATAGACTCCTATCTAGCTTTATATCAATTAAACGTCTTTGGTACAGGAGTGCTCGTAAGTGCCTACTGGTTGGTGGCATTTGTATTGTCGGGGATGTACAAGAGCTTGTACTTGATATCCAGGTTAGATGAATTTTTGAGAGTGGTCAAAGGGGTTTTGTTCGGAGGTTTGGTCCTCTATTTATTGTGGGATATTTTTTTCTATGCCGAAACTTCCACCCATCACCGTTTGATGCTCGGATACTGGGGAATTGTTTTTATAACTACCGTTGGGAACCGATTTATCATTCGCTCTATACAACGGTATTTTGCACAGCAGGGTAGAGGCTTACATCGCACACTTATTGTAGGCACGGGATTGAATGCAAAGATGGCATATGACGATTTGGTCAGGAATAAAATTCTAGGGATGGAAGTTCTAGGATATATTCAAGTGAATGGTAATGAACCTCATCCAGAATCTGGTATTACTTCTGAAGATATTATTGGAAAATTAAAAGACATCGATGATATCATTCGACAGTATCGCGTACAGGATGTATTGGTAGCGGTTGAATCGGATGGTCAAGAAGATTTGGTTGCTATCATTTCTCAATTAGATAATCCTGATGTACGCATTAAATTATTGCCCGACTTTTATCAAATAGTGAGTGGTCTTTCCAAAACCAATCAGATTTTTGGAATGCCCATCATAGAAATTTCTCCAGAGCCGATGCCTTTATGGGAAAAGGCGGTTAAAAGAGTTGTAGATTTAGGCTTGTCGGTCATCGTTCTTGTTGTAAGTTTTCCGTTTCTAATATTGGTGGCGCTACTCATCCGTATTAGTTCTCCCGGGCCAATCATTTTCCGACAAGAGCGAGTTGGGAGAAATGGTAAACATTTCACCATGTATAAGTTTCGAACCATGATTCAAGATGCGGAGAAATCTACAGGACCTATGTGGGCTCAAAAAGATGATCCTCGAATTACTCCTTTAGGATACTGGTTAAGAAAACTAAGAATTGACGAAATTCCACAATTGTATAACGTCATACGAGGTCAAATGAGTTTGGTCGGCCCACGGCCTGAACGACCCCATTTTGTGGAACAATTCAAAGGTCAAATTCCACTATATGCACGTCGTTTGAGAGTTCGACCTGGTATAACCGGGTGGGCGCAGGTTAAGTGGAAATACGATAGTTCTTTGGATGACGTTAAAGAAAAAACGAAATATGACTTGTACTATGTAGAGAATATTTCTCTACGGATGGATGTCAAGATTATCATCAATACCTTAATTACAATGGTGAAAGCGAAAGGTCAGTAAATCATGTCAAAACATCCTCTTGTAATCATACCCACCTATAATGAAGCGACGAACGCTGTTCGTATGATTCACACTCTTATGTCTTTAGATACAAAGGTCGATATTTTATTTGTGGATGATGGATCGCCCGATGGTACCGCTGATAGAATAAAGGAAGCTCAAAAGGAATATCCCAATCGTATTCATCTCATCGAGCGAGCGTCTAAACTTGGTTTGGGTACAGCCTATGTGCGTGGTTTTGAATATGCTTTAGAACATGATTATGAGTGTATTTGCGAAATGGACGCCGATTTTTCTCATCCTCCCGAAGACCTTCCTAAGCTAATTGAAACCGTACAATCCGATGAGGCAGATATTGCCATAGGGTCTCGATATGCCAACGGAATTAGTATTGTAAATTGGCCTTTGAGTCGGCTTATACTTTCCTATGGAGCTAATATCTATGCTCGAACCATTACGGGTCTTCCTGTAAAGGATACTACTGCTGGCTATAAATGTATCCATCGGCGAGTGATTGAAGCTATTCCATTAGATCATCTACGCTCAAATGGCTATGCTTTTCAGATTGAATTACATTTCCGAGCATGGAAAGCAGGTTTTCGGTTAAAAGAGGTATCCATCATATTTAGAGAACGAGAGGAAGGAGTTTCAAAAATGTCTAAAGGCATTGTACGTGAAGCAATTTGGAGGGTTTGGGCCTTAAAATTAAGAAGTCTATTTGGTCGACTATGATCATATCGCGATTGTTGCCGATAGCGATGACAAACAAAAACTAAGAATTAGAGATTCTACTTTTATCATGTGTGGAATTGCTATATTTAACTAAATTAAATTGTTTTTGAATGCAGTATCTAGAATTTGAACAACCGATAGCTGATTTGGAAAAGAAAATCCAAGAACTCGAACAGCTTTCATCCAGTAGTGATGGCGTGTTGAGTAAAGAGGTTGATAGTCTTAAAAAGAAGGTCGAAAGTCTTCAAAAGAATATTTTTGAGAACCTAACCAGATGGCAACGTGTACAACTAGCGCGTCATCCTGAACGCCCCTATACACTAGATTATATTGAACGAATTTGTGATTCTTTTATAGAATTGCATGGAGATAGATTTCATGCCGATGATAAAGCTATCATAGGAGGGCTTGGTCAGATCAATGGGACAACCTTCATGATTATCGGTCATCAAAAGGGAAGGGATACCGCTAGTAGAACTTATCGTAATTTCGGTATGGCCAATCCGGAGGGATACCGTAAAGCCTATCGTTTGATGCAGATGGCAGAGAAATTTGGTATTCCAGTCGTAACTCTAGTAGATACTCCGGGCGCCTTTCCAGGTCTAGAAGCAGAAGAGAGAGGTCAAGCTGAAGCTATTGCTAGAAATTTAAAGTTAATGGCGATGCTCAAAGTTCCGATTATCACCATCATTATTGGAGAGGGCGCAAGTGGAGGAGCCATTGGCATTGGGATGGGTAATGAAGTCTACATGATGGAGAATACTTGGTACTCGGTTATTTCCCCAGAATCATGCTCCTCGATCTTATGGAAAACTTGGGATTATAAAGAACAAGCTGCTTCCGCTCTGAAACTTACCGCTACGGATCTATTAGAGCTTAAAATTATAGATGGAATTATTTCAGAACCATTGTCTGGTGCGCACCGAGATTACGATGCTGCTGCAGAATCGGTTAAGCTTCAGATATTAAAAAGCTTCAAAACACTTTCAAAAAAGTCTGTTGATGCTCTAATTGATGAACGCATTGCTAAATATGCGGCTATGGGACAATATCAATAGTTATTGATATGGTTCAATTTCCTTTAGAAACACCCATACATACTTACCAACATCGCTTAAGAAGCCGGTATTCTGAAACCGACAAAATGGGATATGTGTATTATGGTAGGTATTTAGAGTATTTTGAAGAGGCGCGAACAGAAATGATTCGAGCAATGGGAGTATCTTATAGCCGGATGGAAGATGAGGGTATCATGCTACCTGTTATTCATTCTGAAATCGACTATAAACAGCCCATATTTTATGATGAACTGATCTCTATTAAAGTTCATCTATTTTCTGTTCCCACCTTGAAATTAATCACCTATTATGAGGTAATAGCCGAAGAAAGAGGGGTGGTTTGTGCGCTTGGAGAGGTGAGCTTGGTCTTTATGAACAGTGCCACACGTAAGCCTTGTCGTGCTCCGCAATACGTCTTAGATGCATTATAGTAACTGAAGTAA
>RFPJ01000107.1 GCA_009926145.1 Bacteroidota bacterium | reverse complement strand
GTATAAGAGACAGGTACAACTTACTCATCACAAGCATGGACTATTATGATTATCACTTCTATTCTGCAAGATTGGGAAAATTATTTAGTTGAAAAAATTAAGCCCCAGATTGAGAAAACTAATGATAAAATTGAGGGGAATATATACAGTGAGGGAGGAAATTACTCTCCTTGTAAATCTTTAGTAAATAAACAAGAAAATATATCCGAACTAGTATCTAACGCACCAGAAGGAGCAGAGATTCTAGAAATAGGATTCAATGCAGGATATTCAGCATTACTAATGTTAATGTCTAATCCTACTATTAATTTAACTTGTGTTGACATAAAAGATCATCCTTATACCCCATTATGTTTTGAGCAAATAAAGAGAGATTATAGTAATATAGATATTATTTATGGATCATCCGTACATATCCTTCCTACTCTGCAAAATAAAAAATATGACATAATTCACGTAGACGGTGGGCATACCAGATCATTAGTGCAAGCAGATATTTATAATAGTTTAAAACTATCTCATTCAGGAACTTATCTTATCATAGACGATACTAATCTTGACTATATAAACCAAGCATGTGATATTATTATTTCTAAAAAGATAGCAGTAGACACTAATGTAAAAAACGGCCCAATCTATAAGCATAGAATCTTAAGAGTCTTATAATCATAGTGACTACATATCTCGCTGACTACGACCACCTAGACCAAACTTATTAGTTTAGGTATTACAAACCTATTATTATTTTTATAGATACTTAAATCTATTTTACTGCATAATTCAAGTGACCCCATATTTGGCTGACTATCACTATGACCACCAAACAGGCTGGATAGGCTGAGACAGTTGGACTATTACAATTATATTACTTTTTTTAGTAATATACCATAAGTCCTTTATTTCCAGTCACTTACACACCACTCCTACCATTATATCGGATCGTCCCCGTATTGTCCATTAGGAAATCTACGTAACCCCTTGGCACATATAGACTTACGACTAAATATAACACTGAATAGTAAATACCCCTATTCTGGGGGGTAGGCGCGGCGCCCGCTTTCGCTAAGTCCTTACGTACCAAACACTTACGTTATGAAAGCAAAGAGGGGCCAGCCCCACCACAAGGCCAGCCCCTCGATCGCCACGCACCACGAAAGGAGAGCGTTAGACGGCGTTGGCGAACTCTGTCGCTAGATTCAACGCCTTGTTATTATCAGTGCCATTCTGGCCGAACCAGAGGCTTTCCAGACGGTTGTTGGTATTCCGTCCCTTGGTGTAATTGAGATACTCGTTGAAGCCGTTGTACGCAGCCCACCAAGTACCCCGTACTCCGGGCATACTTTGCTTTGGCCCTTCGATAGTACCAAGGATTTCGTCCATGATCTTTCTGGTACGAGTCTTGATATCTTCTTCGGGCTTTTTGTCGATACCTAGCAGCACCTTGACATACCTTTGTACGTCACGCTGATTGAAGTCTCGACTAGCGAGGAACCGATACTGTTCCGCAGTAGCCTCAAACTGTGCATTGATATTGTCCATGATATCTCGGACGTTATCCAGCTTACCTTGAGCCGACTGTGTATGTCGGATTCTTAGCAGTTTGCTATCTGCGTGATTGTGAGCAAAAGCCAAGGTATTGACACACACAACCCGAATCGGGGTATAGCCTACACGGATAGCGGTAGTGCCATCGTGACTATTGGACAGGAGAATAAACTTCTGCACCTCGTCACCAGACACAATCTCGCTGGGGTCACGGTTCAGCTGGGCAAGAACCCAGACCTTCTGACCGTTACTCAGCGAACCGCCAGTATGCAGGCTGCACTCGCCAGCGTCGACGAACGGCTGGAACCATTCAAAAGCATCCTTGTTCTGTAGTGGGACATATCGAGGCCCAACAACTCCCAGAATACTATTGTCGCTCTTGCGATAGGTAGCCCGTGCAGGAACTTCCTGACCATCGACGGTCAAAAGATCCTTGGTTCCGACTTCCCAATTTAGGCCACTAGCCTCAATAGCCTCGCTGATCGTTGGAGCTTCCTCCAACTTCTCACCAAGACCGTGCCAAGGGGTAGCACCAGCGTAAAACATCGTTTCAACATTAGCAGGCATTTCATTGTCCTTTCGTTAGTGGTTACTTGCTATGCCTTGAGTATACCATACTTATCGTCCATGTCAACCCCCTTCCTTGAGAATTTTCTTGAAAAACGTAAGTCATTGAAAACAAAGGAGTTAGCTCCGGCCCGGCCGGCCCGGCCCCTCAAAGGTAGGGTATGCCTAAATCTCGCTCACAATATTCTGGACAATTTCTATAAGATGATTCTTCTGGCATATAGCAGTAAACACCTACGCATTTAGATCGTGGTGTCTCACGCCTAATGTTTTTTATTATATGTTTTACAGTATTGCCCGAACATACCAGATCATCAATAATGATATATTGATTAGTAGCAGAACCCTCCACAAGAAAATCGCTATAGCCATCTATCTGTTTCCTTACTAGAATAATATTCTTCTTGAGTAATTCGGCAATTTGTGGAACCACCATCATGCCACTCGCACCACAACAGGCAATACTATCATAATAAATATCTAGCTTATTCAGTTTAGTATAAGCGTTGATGATTATTTTATTACGATATTTGTGATTAAGAATACGGCTAGTATGTGCAGCACCCTGGATGATACTACCATCATCGTTTCGTCGATACTCATCAAGTTGTTGTTCTAGAACATTCATAGCTATAAGGACTGGTGGCCAGATTCGAACAGGCTAGAAGTGATTATTGTGTGTACCCACCACACCGCACCAGTCGAGAAGGAGAGATCAGTATTCTATTTCTTCACTAATTTCTTCGTAATAGTTGCTCCAACTTTCTAGTTCCTGGTCTGCTTGATCATAATCTTCATCGTAATCATAGTTATCTATCATACGTTCAAAATAATTATCAGGACAATTAGTATTATCATTGTTGATATCCTCAAGGTATTGCCATTCAAAATCACGCATATTTCTCTCCTTATTTGAGAAAACACCGAACACCTACTAGAGTATGTTACCATACCCTATGTCGCCTGTCAAGTACCCCCACTAGGACTCGAACCTAGAACTTACGGTTTAAAAGACCGCTACTCTAACCAATTGAGTTATAGGGGCGTAAGTAGGACGCCGAGGAGTCGAACCTCGCTATGATTACCTTATAAGAGTAACGGATGCTACCGGCTTACCTTGCGTCCCGTATCATTATTTTACCACACACCGTCACGGTTGTCAACTACCCGACTAGGATTCGAACCTAGACAAAGGGAACCAAAATCCCTTGTGGCATGACCCCTACGGGACTCGAACCCGTGTTACCGCCGTGAAAGGGCGATGTCCTAGACCGCTAGACGAAGGGGCCTAAAATATCTTGTGCTACCATCACACCATCCCGCAATAACTACATTATCCTATCATAATTACCACTATTGTCAAGAGATTGAAATAATCCATCAACATCATCTTCTGTGTATGGTAGATTTAGAGCGAATCCTCTTGTTTCTATCATATATGAACGTAACATATTTAGGGCATCCAAAATAATTTCCATATTATGTTTTTCTATATCGTATTTCATTCGTAATCCCTCATAGAAAACCGCTTCTCGGCTGAACGTGTCCGCAGACGCTTCGGACGATTATCAAACGTGCAACTCGTAGCAGACCGATTCTGTCGGTCACCAGTAGAGAGTTCCCACCGTT
>RFPJ01000106.1 GCA_009926145.1 Bacteroidota bacterium | reverse complement strand
AAGCGAATTTTTCAATGAATCTTTAATCGACATCATTAGGAAGGATTAAAATGTGTTAATATTTTTAACTTATGCTTAATAGCCTTATTTTTAAGTCTAACTAATAATTGAAGGTAACCATTTTTTGGTACTTAAATTTCCGATGTACATACGCTTATATGCAGGCCACCCGTCCTCTTCTGAACAAAAGAAAAAAGGAAGATAGGTGAGTCTAAACATTCGACAAATATCTACCTTTTTGAACCAATGGGCGCCCCCAAGTGTCAAAATGGATTATGATAACGTCGGGTTATTAGTTGGAAATCCAGATTCAGCAGTTACACGCATACTCACCTGCCTAGATGTAACAGAGGCCATTGTTCAAGAAGCTATACAGAAGAAATGTGAGTTAATTATTGCCCATCACCCTCTGATCTTTAATAAAATAGGTAAAATTAACCCCACTCATTCACAGGGGAGAATTATCTATTCTCTTATTAAACATGACATTGGCTTATTGGTAGCTCATACGAATTTAGACGCGGCATTGGATGGGGTATCTTTTGCGCTGGCCAACACGTTGGGTCTAGATCAATTACGCTTTTTAAAAGCAAGTGAGCCCATTTCTAGAAAAATTAGACTGGTGACTTCGCATGATAATCCAAAAGCGGTACTGCAACTACTGAATTACTATTCAGCAGAGGATGCTCATTACTTTCAAGTTGATAACCGTTCGGAAGGGTTAACTTGTTTTGAGGCAACCATCGATCAGCACTTATTAAAGGAATTAAAAAAAGGCCTTAAGAAAGAGGGTCTTTTAAAAGAGGGTAAGTTTCAAGTTACCCAACTGGCCTCGTCATCGAAAAATTATGGATATGGAGTGGTAGGAGAATATCCGGAAGATGGCGTTGGTATGAATGAATTTTTACACCTGGTATCCAAGGCTTTAAAAGTTAAAGCAATTCGATATTCAGGTTCTGTAGAACGTATAAAAAAGGTCGCCGTTTGTGGCGGATCTGGTAGCATGCTTACGCAAGAGGCTATTGCATCAGGAGCACAGGCATTTGTAACGTCCGACATTAAATATCATGATTATTTCTTGGAAAAAGAGGATTTCATGCTGTTAGATGTGGGACACTATGAAAGCGAGTTTCCTATAGTTGAAGCGTTGAAAAATGAGGTAAGTGAGGCTTTTGAATCAATAGAAGTCTTGATGACCCAACGCGTAACCAATCCCATGAATGTATATTTGTCCGACCAAGAATTAAAAACCACTCAACCACCCGAATAAGATACATGAAAGAAGTACTGCAGCAACTCGCTAATCTACAGTATATCGATAGCCGAATCGATGAATTAAAACAACTCCGTGGTGATCTACCAGAAGACATTATGGATGTAGAAACAGATATTGCGCGATTAGAAGCCAGACAATCTAAGCTCGAGCAAGAGGATAAAGATTTGTCGGTAGAATTAAACCAACTCGAATTGGATATAACAACTTCTACAGAGAAGGCCGCAAAATATGAAGAACAACAACTATCGGTACGAAATAACCGTGAATATGATGCTCTCACCAAAGAGATAGAAGTTCAAAAACAAGTAGTCGAAAAAGCTCATGTTCGAATCGAACAAGCGGCTAAACGCAAGGAAATGGTAGCCCCTGAAAAAGCTGAAATAGACGCTCAGCTAGAAGAGGTTCGGGCTAAGTTGGCTGAAATGAAAACCAATTTAGATTCCGTGATGAGTAGCACCGAAGAAGAGGAAACCATGCTCTTAGAAAAACGTGATGAGGTTGTAAAAAATATAGATCAGCGTTATTTACGCAACTACAACCGCTTACGTGATGGCCTTACCAATGGAATCGCAGTTGTGGCTATGGATCGAGGAGCCGCTTTTGGAATGACTCTTCCTCCTCAAACCCAGGTTGAAGTTCGCAGAATGAACAAAATCATTTTCGATGAAAGCAGCGGTAGAATAGTGATTGATAAAAGCTTCTTTGATAAAGCTAAAGAACAGTTAAGCTTCTGATTTCATAAAAATCACCGTATCTTTTAATGGATGCATTGGACAATCGCCTAATATTTGGTATTGGGAGGAAAGTCCGGACACCTACAAGTACCGTGCTCAACGATCCCTCGGGCGTAGTTGAGGATTTGCTTCGGCAAATACAGAAAGTGCCACAGAAAATATACCGCTTCTTCGGAAGTAAGGGTGAAAAGGTGAGGTAAGAGCTCACCGCCTCTTGTTGTGAAACAGAGGGCATGGTAAACCTCACGGGGTGCAAGTTCACGCAGGCAATACACGCAGCTTGTCGTAATGTTGCCGGGTAGAACGCATTAGATAAATGATTGTCATTTGTAGCCAGCGGCGAGGCTATAAAACAGAATCCGGCTTATAAATGTATCTAGCCACATATGGAGCTCTTAACCGAAAGGTTGAGAGCTCTTTCTTTTAAAAGCACCTACCCAACATCTAAGTAAACTACGCTTTAAACCTCGCGCCCTCTTTTAAACTTCGACTTACCTGTCGCTTCAAATCTTTGTCTTTGATGCTATCTCTCTTGTCGAATAGCTTTTTACCTTTGGCTAAGCCGACTTGGACTTTTGCTTTTCCACGCACAAAATATAATTTGAGGGGCACTATGGTATGACCTTTCTGTTGAACCCCCTTGTCAAGTGATCGTATTTCTTTTTTATTGAGCAGTAGTTTACGGTCCCTTTTGGGGTCGTGATTCATGTAGGAGCCATGCTCATAAGGAGAGATATGAAATTCTTTTAACCATACTTCTCCATAATGAACAATGGCATAGGCATCGGTAAAATTAGCCTTACCCGCTCGCAATGACTTAACCTCTGTCCCCTGCAAGACAATACCTGCCTCAAAACTTTCAACAATGGTATATTCGTGAAAAGCTTTTCGGTTAGATATGGTTGGGGTGTTGTTCTTTTCGCTCAAGCAGGAACCTTAAAATTTAAAACGTCCACTATAAAGAGAAACCTAATTCCTTTAAATCACTTGCAACATCTTCGTCTGGAGTTCGGTTTCCAAAGGTTGCATAGATTCCTAGAATTTGTTCGATTTCAGTAATGGCTTTTTCATTATTTGGGTTAATGCGGAGTACTTTCACATATTCTCGTAGCGCATTGTTCATTTTGTCCCGCATATTAGTCACATTCGAGTCTCTATACTCTAGAAAAAGTCCATAGTTAAGATGGGTCATTTCTTTCAACTTCAATACTTCCTCGCTCTCTTCAAAGCCTTCTAAAAGTTCAAGGGCTTCTGCATACTGATCAGAAGCAATCAAAGAGTTAATTTGTTCTGAAACAGAAGCATCAGAGGAGCTAGCGTTCATAGATTCAGGTTCACCAGAACCGCAAGCAAGCAGACTTATACTGATAAAGAAAATGACAAGTAAAGATGAGATAGAATTTTGAGAAGACATGGAATCAGTGAATTGTATTGAAGATTGAAAGTGATAAAATTGTGTGAGACAGTATACAAAATCCCTCTTTTGAAAGGACCAGTAATTTGATTAACTCAATAACGTGAGCGGATTAAAACTAATACATAAAATAAAGATAAGCATACTTAGCCAGCCAACAATTTTTCGTCCAGGGGTTAAGGGCTGTTCAAACCGAACAGGTGGGTGCTCGATTTTAATGACAAAAGCTGTAAAAAACGACCAAAATAGCCATAAAACAGACCCGTTATCGGCTATGGATGGTTGCCACACATAATGAATTAAAGCGCTTAATAGTAACGATAGCGGAATGAGAGTACCCATCCAGTA
>RFPJ01000105.1 GCA_009926145.1 Bacteroidota bacterium | reverse complement strand
CTTCAAAAATTAGGTCATCCATTCGAGAGTTGGTTTCTACAAGGCAAGTTGCAATAATGGTGAGCGAACCTCCGCCTTCAATTTTTCTAGCTGAGCCAAAGATTTTTTTGGGTATTTCTAAGGCCCGTATATCTAAACCACCCGATAAGGTTCGTCCACTATTGTTTTGAATGGCATTATATGCTCTGCCCAATCGTGTTAGGGAATCTATGAGCAATACAGCATCTTGTCCCATTTCGGCTTTTCTTTTGGCATACCCAAGGGTCATTTCTGTGATGCGGATATGACTTTGAGTTTTTCGATCATTTGATGAAGCAAACACCTCAGCGTTAGAAGATCGGATAAAATCAGTGACTTCTTCGGGGCGCTCATCCACCAGTAGAATACTCAAATGCACATCAGGGTGATGGTGTGCTATTGAATCTGCAATTTGCTTCAATAGCACTGTTTTCCCCGTCCTAGGAGGGGCTACAATTAAAGCACGCTGACCCTTACCAATGGGAGCCACTAAGTCTATGACGCGCATTTCGGTATCTTGTGGTCGCTCACCCAATCGAACCCAATCCACGGGCATTATAGGGGTTTGACGCTCAAACTTTGCACACTTTGTCCATGTTTCTACACTTTGATGGTTGATGCCATCTATATTAGCCACATGGCGATTACCCTGATGATCTTCTTCAAACTCTCCTTCAATAATGAGACCTTGACGAAGATCGAGCTCTTTTACTTCTTCTGGTTTTAAGAAGGGATCTTTTGGATGATAGCTGAATTCAAAATCCAATTTTCGAATAAGCCCCCAACCCTTCTCATTAATCTCTAAAACCCCTGCAAAACGACCAACGATACCTTGATTTTGGTTCCAATGAAACTTCGGAATAAACACATGCTTATTCTTGTTGTTATTGTTATTCCTGTTTCGATTCTTATTCCGCTTGTTGTTTTTCGAGCGGTTTTTATTGTAGTTATTATTCTTGTTTCTAGCCATTAAATATGATTCATAATTCAACTAAACTCCCATAGAAACCTTCATTTGAGGGCATTCAATATACTCATCGTAAATGGATGTGAAACTGAAGAGAGGAGCGTTTTCAAAAATTAGTGCGGCACAGAACAGGCGCACTTTTAAAGTTAGAAGTAACAAAAAGATACGAATGTTTTAACCGATTGCAAATCTATTGCAGAGAAAATAAAAAGGGGTTACGTATCGAATCGAAACCCCTTAAAAAAATTATCGAACAACCGTGGATTCGTTAATCCATGAATAACAACTCATCAAGGAGCCATCAACTTGTACACGTTGACCTGTTTCATAGCCTAGTGTGAAGAATTTATCTTCGGTTGAAGGAGTTACGGCTTCGTAGGTAGCTAATTGAGAGTTAACAGTGTTGGTTACGCTGGCATCCACTGATTTTGCACGATTCAAGTAATCAACAACCACCCAATACACCACTTTATCCTTGGCTTCAAGTTTTCGGTTTTCTGTACAATTACTTACCGCTTGACCATAAATAGAGGCTAGTTTAATGTATGCCAACCCAAATGAATTATCTACAGAAATAGCGTCAAGTATGTATTTTTTAGAGGTTGCCAAATCATTAGTACTTGAATAAACATCGGCTAATTCAAGATTGATATTTTTCTTATCGGTATCATTAGTGGCATAGCCTAAAGCTTCTTTGAAATAAATAGCAGCTTCATTGTAAGATGCATTTCCTTTCTCGGTTTCTGCTAGAGCTAAGGCACTTTCAAATGTGGGGTCTAAGCCATGAATGATTTGAATGGTATTTAAATAATCTTCCATCATATTTAAATCTTCTTGAGCTTCAGCTACGCAACGTAAGTCTTCAAGTGATTCAGGATTCTCTTGAACTTTTGCCCCACAAAACTCCAGACGCTCTTCTGGCGTGTTGAAAAGATCTCCTAGGGTATCGTCAAAATAGCTGCTAAGTTCAAGGCCGGCGTAGGGAGAGGCTTGTTCAATCATAGCAAGAACGGTTTCCTTTTCACCTTTACGAACAAGGTTGTCAATCACAATGCGCACATAGTATCCTTCCCCAAGCTCGGTGGTTTGCTGCGGATCCAATTCAAACATAGCTTGGAAATCGGCATAGGCCATGTCCAACCCATTTTCTATGTTTTGATAGTTCTCTAACAAATAACGTCCTCTGTCTTGATGTAAATCATACTTGTTTACTTCTTCGTCTGTAAAAACGGTGAATTGCTCTTCAAATAATGCTAATGCAGTATCTAAATAAGCTTCTCGTTCACTAGGATTTTGTTTAGTTAAACCTATCTTAGTGTAGATATCGATAAATTTAGGGTACTGACTGGCTAGATTAAATCTAGGATAGCCTTCTAATTCTTTGGTCTTGCTACATAACAGCCAGCGACCATATTCGAGGGCAAATGGATAGTCACCGTTTTTGTAATTGTCTTGAAATATTGAAAATGCCGCAAGTTCTGGCATTTCGAAGGGAGGAGTGGTGTTACATTCTTGTGCCTTTACTCCACTAGCAGTTAACAGGATTAATCCAAGTATGGAAGTTAATACTTTCATGATACGATTAGTTAGTTGTGACAATGAGTTCAGTGATGAACGTATTCAATTATTGTAGTTTTGGTCTCAAGAACATGATTTCAGCAAGATTCACAGAAAGACCAATAGCCCATATATTTTCTTCAATGAGACTGCTTTCTGTGGTACCCCTGAAACCATAACGAAGACTTACATCTAAGGATGAGGAACTACGTGATAGTATTCCTAACCCTGTATGCAGCCATAACGTTCTAATTTCTTGATCTTGAATAGTCAAGTGTCCGGTATCGTAAGATAAACCAGCAGAATATTTAAAACTCGAAAAAAATCCGGATTGAATAATTTTGTATGGATGAAACTGTACACCGGTTCCTAAGCGTAAGCGATCAGTCATGCCGGCACCATTGTTGTCGAATAAGGTATTCGAGTAGGTAGACCACTGCTGATAATGTACTTCAGCACTTATATTAAACCGGCCATGAGGCGCATAGCCCAACCCTCCGGCTAATTCTAAAGGCATAGATAACTCGCCTCGTTTAGCAGAAAGTAAATTGGATAAATCAACGGTTTTACTCCCAACCTCTAAACTTTTCTCTGTGAAAAAATTCTGCCGAAGCGTCATTGAAAAAGGAGCCGTA
The DNA here is from genome assembly GCA_009926145.1 of Bacteroidota bacterium. Classification (GTDB taxonomy): domain Bacteria; phylum Bacteroidota; class Rhodothermia; order Balneolales; family Balneolaceae; genus UBA1275. The sequence goes on along the minus strand of RFPJ01000105.1, from coordinate 813 downwards.
ATGGTTGCGCCTATCGATAGTTTATCTTGGCTTGTTAAAAGACTTCGAAAGCTTCCAGAAATTCCAAAGCGGTGCGAAAAAGCAGCGCCACTTATATTTAGCTTTTGTGTTTGCTGGGCGTATAAGGAGGAGCTGAATTTGAATGCCTCTGAGTTTTCCATGGTGAAGAAAGCCACAGACGGCGCATAACCTATTGAAATATTTTCAGTTATTTTCCAACCCAAACCCAATTCAAATTTGTTTATACCCCCAAACTGTTGGTATTCTGATTGATAAGCCACAGTATCTCCAAAGGTATCAAAAGTATCTTCATTAATAATTCTTAAGTTGGATCGTGTTACCGGATAAAGGCCTATTGATAAACCCAATTCATTTGACTTGATAGGAAAAAGCAATTGTAGGTAACCTTTCTCAAAAAGGGTAGAACGAGCCTCTGTGGTACTGTTTTTCAAACGTAGATTTTTGAAATCTAATCCAGAAGCCCCTTGCGTATAATACGACTGAGACCATAATCCTGGATTACTTAAACCAACGACTTCTTGGTTAACGCTCGAGAGCCCAAAAACACCATGAGCTTTGGCCGAACCAGTTTCTAAATCTACAGGATAACCGACCCCATAAGCCGAATAAACCGATCCACTTTGCGCAAGATTAGAACTTAGATTTTGAGCTCCAATATAGGTCTCAGAACCTAGGACAAATACAATGGCTAGCAGCAGTGCGCCTTTGAAATGGCTTATACTAACAAACATTTGAGCGCCTTTTTTCATTACTGACCCTCCTCTGAGCGGATTGAGTGAATAATTAAGCGAG
>RFPJ01000104.1 GCA_009926145.1 Bacteroidota bacterium | reverse complement strand
TCAGCATGCTGAAATAGAACGTATCTCTCAACTGTTTACCTATGCACCCAATTTTTTGTATCTGGGTAGGTCATATAGTTTTCCGGTGGCCTTAGAAGGTGCTCTTAAGCTCAAAGAAATATCCTATATACATGCCGAGGGCTATCCTGCTGCAGAAATGAAACATGGCCCTATTGCATTGATTGATGAAATGATGCCCGTACTTGTGATTTCTGCTACCAATCATACGAATGACAAAATGGTTAGTAATATTGAGGAAGTAAAAGCTAGAAAAGGACGCATTATTGCAGTGGTGCATCCCGAGCATGAGGAGGTAAAAAATCTGGCCGAATTTGTTATAGAAATACCAATAACCCTCGATGAACTGAGTCCATTACTAAGTGTTATTCCCCTCCAATTGCTGAGTTATTACATAGCAGTAAATCGTGGTTGTGATGTGGATCAGCCAAGAAATTTAGCTAAATCGGTTACAGTGGAGTAATCTGAGATTATGTTATTTAAAGGGGATTTGAATTGGCTGAACTTGGAGAACTTTATACAGAGGGTATTATAAACTACCTACTCACCCAATAGATCTTCTAATCTTAGGCTAAGCTCTCGCTTTGTTACGGCACCTACGGCGTGAAATCGTAAAAGAGGAAGAGCGTCTTTTTAGAGGTTTTTCTTCTGGCTTTTTTTGTATTCATCGTGCATGCCCATACCGGAAAATATGAGCGCTCTGTATTTTTCTATGCGACTAACACGAGTTTTCGGCTGTTTAGCTTGGCTAAAATATATGATATAGCCTCGTTGCCGTCCTGGAGTTAGTGCGAAAAAAGCTTGCGCAAATGCTGGATCACTTTGAAACATCTCGGTTAGTTCCTGAGGTAGTTCATGATCAGAAGTTGCAGGAGGCACCTCTAAGCCAGCCTCTTGAACTCTAATAGATTCGAGTACGAAAAAAAGTATCTGATCTTTATGGTCGTTTACTTGTTCTAAGGAAGTAAAACGTAGTTGCCGACCGTGTCGTGAATGCTCACCAGGTGCTATGAGTAGTTGATGCGGGTCTTCAAATAACGAACCTTTAAAGAATGCTATGGCCGCATAGTTTTTGAAGGCTGTTACGATAAATAAATTGGCCCCGTCTAAAGTATAACAGGGTTGTGACCATTTGTATTCTTCAGTGATTTTTTCATGTTGAACCACTTCTCTTAGTGCATGCAGTATATCTCTCCAAGTATGTACTTTACAATCGGGTGTTTGATAAAGTGGGCATCGACCACACCCTTCGGCTAAATAATAATCTACTTGTGGATTCATTCAGGGTAGATAGATGGTGGATTTACGGGTTTAGTATCATATGAATATGAGGGATATCATCAACCATGTAGACCTCTCCACAACTTTCAAAACCAAACTGTCTATAATACGATTCTAGAGGATATTGAGCTTCAATAGATATTGGTAAATTCCAGTAGTGTTTTCGGCACAAAGAAATACCCTCATGTATTAAGGAAGGACCCGTTGAACCACCCCTATATTTAGGTGTAACGATTATTCTGCCTAATGCCGGGTTTTTAAAATGTAAACCGGGAGGCACTATCCGTAAGTAAGCAATGAGTTCATCATCCTGACCATGCATCAGATGTAAACAGTCGGGATCCATGCCATCAATATCTTCATACAGACAATTCTGCTCAATCATGAATACCTGTTGTCGTAATTGGTAAATTAACATCAATTCCTTAGAACTGAGCTCAGTAAAGTTTTTCAAACGATATGTGGATGGAGAATTCACAGCAATGCAAGGGTGAACATACGGCGACTGAGTAACGTGCTTTTTAATCCGTAGTAAAGTACAACAAAAAATTTAATCCCTCGTACAAATCAGAAAATCAAACGGAGAAATAATGGTAGAATTTTTAGTACTTAGTGTTGCCGTATTTATATCGGCTAGATTATTAGACGGCGTTGAAATTCGTAGTTTTATGACCGCATTAGGAGTCGCTCTGGGTATTTCTTTGGTTAATGTCATCATCAAACCAATACTTGTAATACTCAGTTTGCCCGTAATTATCCTAAGCTTAGGTCTTTTCATCCTATTCATAAATGCAGCATTGATATTGCTGATTGATAAATTTGTAGATGGCCTAAGAATCCGAAGTTTTTCGTGGGCTCTAATTTTTAGTCTACTAATTAGTGTAATTAGTACAGGCTTGAATACACTCTTATAAATTATCGATGACTGCTTGTGTAAAGGTTTGAGTAGTACCTTTACCACCAATGTCAGGGGTGCAGTAGACTTTCTTTTCAACTAGTGTCTTATAAATAGCTTTAGCTATGTTATTGGCAACGGGTTTTTGCTCGATATGTTCTAAAAGCATAAGGGCAGAAAAGAGAAGTGCCATTGGGTTGGCCTTACCTTGACCAGCGATATCTGGTGCAGATCCATGAACTGCTTCAAACATAGCTTCGTTATCCCCCATATTAGCCGCCCCAGTAACTCCTAAACCGCCCACAAGACCGGAGGCTAAATCCGATAAGATATCCCCAAATAAGTTAGTGGTGACCACTACATCGAATCGTTCGGGTCTCATAACCATCTGCATAGCCATATTGTCTACAATCAGATCCTCAAACTCAATATTTGGATACTCAAGGGCAATTTTTCTACCTACTTCCAAAAATAATCCGGTGGTAAACTTTAAGATATTGGCCTTATGAACCAGGCTCACCTTTCTACGGTCATGCCCTTGGGCATACTCAAAGGCAGCTCTAATAATACGTTGGCTCGCTTTTTCGGTAACTACTGCAATACTTTCTGCATGATTTTTTTCTGCTTCATCAATCCAATGCTCTTTTCCAATGTACAAACCCTGAGTGTTTTCACGGAAAATAACCATATCCACCTGCTTAAAGGGGCTATCAATACTTGGAAGCGTTCGTGCAGGTCGAATATTCGAGTATAAATCAAATTTTTGTCGCAAGGCCACATTTACTGAACGGAATCCAGTCCCTACAGGGGTGGTAAGTGGTCCTTTTAGTAACACCTTATGCTTTTCAATGGCTTCAATGGTCTCGTCTGGAAGTGGGGTCCCTAATTCTTCATAAGCAGACAATCCTGCTTTAGCGTGAACCCAATCGATTTGTGCACCTGCGGCTTTTAAGATTTGGGTTACCGATTCTGTGATTTCAGTTCCAATTCCATCACCAGCTATAAGGACTACTTTTTTCATGAATATAATTTTTTTTGAAAGATAAGGACTCTGGGAACAACCTGTCGAGACTTATCGTTAAACTTTGAAAGATTACAAATGAAAAGAACTCAACCCATTTTCTACTGGTTCAGAAACGATCTCCGGATTCAAGATAATCCTGGATTGCTTGCGGCCGTCGAGCAAGGAGCGGTTCAACCCGTGTACATTATTGATCCAAGAAATTTTCGCCAAGGACGCTTTGGTTTTAACCGTATGGGGTATCATCGACGTCGCTTTCTTATGGAATCGCTCAAAGATCTAGTGTCACAGTTAGAAGGTATCGGACTAAACCTATGGGTCTTAAATGGGATTCCCGAAGAAATTCTACCAAAACTTCTGCGAGCGGTGCCTCATTCAAAAGTTCATTTTTCATATGAATTTGCACATGATGAAGCGGCTATTGAGCAGAAGCTAAGCCATGAATTGTCCTCAAGACAATGGGAGGGTTTTTGGTCAGGAACCCTAGTGGATCCTGAGGATTTGCCTTTTACCATCGATCGCTTACCGAATGGCTTTAGTTCATTTAGGAATAAAGTTGAAAAATATGTGATCTATCCAACACCCGTTAAAACCCCAGAAAAGACTCAATCTTTTGGCCAGGAACACTGGGGTAATGACTCATACATACAGGAGCTTAGGAAAACGGCAGTTTCAACTGCCGATGCTATAGACACGATTGAAACCCTTGGTATAGCTGATGGATTAATGATAGCGCATACGATTCCTGATGATTCTGAAATTCAGAAACTCTATGAACAGTGGGTAGGGGTGATGAAGGGAGGGGCATTGGCAG
>RFPJ01000103.1 GCA_009926145.1 Bacteroidota bacterium | reverse complement strand
AACTCGCTTCATCTTATGGTTCTATAAGATTAAAACTAGTACGCACTGTGTCACTTGAAAGACCTGCTTTATCAAGAGCATAATACAATACGGTACGATTCTGTGCGGTGTTACTCTTATTGATCGAGAAGGTTATGGTATACACCGAATCTCCTGCAGCCTCATCTAAGCCTAAGCCTGTATCGGTGAGAATATTAGGTGTAGGAACCAGTAAACTACCGTCCTCATTTTCAAACAGTATAAACACTCGATCAATGGTATTTTGACCGTCCGGATCCGTAACTTTCGCCTTAAATGGTATATTAACTGTAGTATCATCGGTAGGAATTTCAACCGGTGATGGATTTTCAGCCCAAAGTATGATGGGGGGATCACTGGCGATGCCATCGATTTGTATGGTTGCTTGATGGCTGATGCCATACCCAAATACATCTAAGGCATAAAGTTCCAAAACAAATTCTTCAAAATTGATGGTGTTGGTTTGCCAACTAAAGGTTGTAGAAAAGTCTATAGGTAGGTTGTCTGGGGTAGGCGTGGCCAATGGTATTTGTTCAAGTATTTCAGACGTGCGAGGATTTTTTATGTTCATACCAAAATGGTCAATCCACTCACTGTTGTGAATCTGCGTGAATACCTGAAATATCAAAGTAGTATCTTTAAAACCATCATCGAGAGCATTGAAACTGACGAGGGTTGGTTCAACCCGAAAATGGTTCAACTCTATGTATTCCAAGCCCTGTGTAGGTGTGTCGGGAAGTTGGTCGCAGCTAGATACGGAACCAATTAAAAGCAAAAAAAGTAAGAATGTGGGCAAACACCTACACATAGAGAGCCGTTTCTTGATAAAATGTATTTCAAAATGGATTCAATTGAATCCGTTACTTAAAAATATAAGGCAAGTATAGTTATTTCGATAGAGATATCACATCATTTATCAAAATAAGCCAATACACATTATATTTTGAATTACGTTGATTTTAGAACGTACCTAGTGTATATTATGATTGATAACTTTATTCGATGAGCTTTGTTTGTATCTCCAAAGCAGCGAAGTTTTTATAGTATTAGTTGTCACTAGTGTTTACCCACTTTTTACCCAAAAAGTGGGTTTTTTTTATTTAAAAAGGAATGTTTTGGGAGCTACTCACTCTCCATTATGTTAGTACACACTTTATAAATGACTTTTGAATCATTCAAACACTTAGCCAAATCGTACACGGCTATACCCATATATCGACAGCTACTTGCCGATACTTTAACTCCCGTATCACTTTTTTTAAATATTAGGGAAGATAGTTACATGCCTTTCCTATTTGAGTCTGTTGAAGGTGGCGATCAATTGGCGCGGTATTCATTCCTAGGCTGTAATCCCTATCAGAGTTTACACTTTGATGGTGAACAAACCTGGTTAAAGCGTAAAAATGGTGAGCATATTGCTCATTCATCCTATTTTGAAGCTTTAAAAAAGTATACGACCGAGTACACTGAGCCTTCCATACCAGGTTTACCTAGATTGACGGGAGGCGCCGTTGGCTATTCTTCTTATGACACCTTTCGAGAGGTCGAATATTTGCCCAATGTTCCGAATGATGATTTGGGACTACCTGAGGCGGTTTGGGGATTCTATGACGAAATCTACGCATTTGATCATGTTAAGCATCAGGTAATACTAATCCATACGGTTCGTATCGAAGAGCTAAACGTATCGAATGAAATGGATGAGCAAGGCTGGCTATCATTATATGAACAAGCCCAAGAGGCCTTAGACCTTATGGAGGCAAAAGTTCACAGAGGTATACGAAAAGGGGCATCTTTTGAAATAAGCCCTGATGAGTTGAAGAGTAATATGAAGCAGGACTACTTCAGCCAGATTGTTGAAAAAGCCAAGCACCATATCTACGAAGGGGATATTTTTCAGGTCGTATTATCTCAACGATTCGAGACGTATTGCTCTGGTGATACCTTTATGCTTTATCGTGCACTTCGTATGGTCAATCCTTCTCCTTACTTGTTTTATTTAGATTTTGAGGATTTTCAACTTGTAGGTAGTTCACCTGAGGTACTTGTAAGTGTCCAAGATCGAAAAGTACGTGTGCTCCCCATTGCAGGTACACGAAAACGAGGGGAGACCCTTGAAGAAGATCTTCAACTCGAAGAAGATCTTAAGAACGATCCTAAAGAAATTGCAGAACATGTCATGTTGGTTGATTTAGGCAGAAATGATGTATCCAGAGTATCTAAAGCAGGAACAGTAAAGCTTGACCGAAGCCAAGTCATTGAGCGCTACTCTCATGTAATGCACATTGTAAGTGATGTATCGGGGACACTTGCAGAAAATAAAACCGCCGTTGATGCTTTAATGCAGTGCTTTCCTGCGGGGACGGTGAGTGGTGCACCCAAAATCAGAGCTATGCAGCTGATTGATGAAATGGAACCCACAAAAAGAGGAATTTATGCGGGAGCTGTTGGGTATTTTGATTATTCCGGTAATATGGATACCTGCATTGCTATTCGGACTATGGTTGTAACCAATGATAAGGTGTATATTCAAGCTGGTGCGGGAATAGTAGCCGATAGTGTTGCCGCACGTGAATTCGACGAAACTGTAAATAAAGCAGGTGCACTTGTTAAGGCCTTGAGCACAGCTTTAGAAATACGAGATTAGACTCTACGCATGAATAAACAAGACACCATTATTCTTTCTGGGATTCAACCATCCGGTAAATTGCACATAGGTAATTACTTTGGAGCTATTCGACAGCATATTGCCATGCAAGAGCAAGGAGATGCCTATTATTTTATAGCTAATTATCATTCGCTTACATCATTAAAGAATGGGGAAGCCCTAAAGCAATTCACCTTTGAAGTAGCTTTGGATTACTTAGCTCTTGGTCTAGATCCTGAAAAAGCAACTTTTTTTGCTCAATCAGACGTCCCACAAGTAACGGAATTAGCTTGGATTTTGGGGAGTTTAACTCCTGTTAGTCTTATGGAAAAAGGAGTGTCCTACAAAGATAAAGTAGCGGCAGGTCTTCATCCCAATATTGGATTGTTTACCTATCCCATTCTACAAGCAGCCGACATCTTAATTTATCATTCCAATATTGTTCCCGTTGGAGAAGATCAAAAGCAGAATATTGAGATTTGCAGAGATTTAGCTTCTAAATTCAATCATACGTTTGGAGGGGATTTTCTGGTTGAACCTGAAGAATTCATAGTCAAGTCAGTTGCAACTGTTCCAGGAACGGATGGGCAAAAGATGAGTAAAAGTTATGATAACACCCTGCCCATATTTGACGAAGCAAAGAGTAGAAAAAAGAAAGTGATGTCGATTCTCACCGATTCCACACCACTTGAAGAACCTAAAGACCCTGATTCCGACAACGTTTTCGCTCTCATATCACTTTTTGCAGACGAAACTCAAAAAGAAGAAATAGCGGCTAAATATAGAGCGGGTGGATATGGTTATGGACATGCAAAAAAGGAACTTCTTAGCCTGATGAATGATTATTTTCATGAAGCCACCGAGCGAAGAGTAAAACTACAAGAGAATCCATCAATAGTGTATGATGTTCTGCGTGAGGGTGGTAAACATGCCCGAATTCAAGCCGAAAAGGTTATGCAACCCATTCGTGAAGTTACAGGCATACATCGTAGTTTTAATATTTAGCACAATGATTTTAATCATCGATAATTACGATTCTTTCACCTATAACTTAGTGCATTTAGTAGCCAGTGCTACCGATAACTACAAAGTTATTAGAAATGACGAACTAAGCCTGGAAGAAATTAAAGCACTTAAACCGTCCAAAATTCTTATATCACCAGGTCCGGGTAAACCATCCGATGCAGGTGTAACCAAAGAAGTCATTCGAGAATTAGGCCCTAATGTCCCCATTTTAGGAGTATGTCTTGGGCATCAGGCCATCGGTGAGGTTTTTGGTGCTGAAGTCGTCTATGCACCTAGCTTAATGCATGGAAAAACGTCTATGGTTAAACACTTCGGAAGTGAGTTGTTTCATGAGGTTTCTG
>RFPJ01000102.1 GCA_009926145.1 Bacteroidota bacterium | reverse complement strand
CTCGTAGGGGTTACCGTTCACGAAATGTATCATAGTTGGTATCAAAATGTTTTGGCGACCAACGAAGCCTTGTACGAATGGATGGATGAGGGCTTCACTAGCTTTGCAAGTTCAGAAACCATGCAAGACCTTTTCGAATCTACCGGGAATCCTCATAATGGTTCTATGAATGGATATATCCGGCTGGTGGAATCGGGTAAAGAGGAACCTATGGCTACGCATGCCGATCACTATCATACTAACTTTGCTTATGGGCGTGCCGCTTATTCAAAAGGCGCCGTTTATTTAAATCAGCTACGTTATATCATGGGTGAAGATGCCTTTCGTTCGGGTATGTTACGCTATCACAAAGAATGGCAGCTTAAACATCCCACCGACCTGGATTTTATACGACTTATGGAAAAAGAATCCGGGATGATTTTGGATTGGTTTCATGAGTACTTCGTTCATACCACCAAAACCATTGACTATGGCATAGCATCGGTTGAAAGTAACCCAGATAATGCCAATCAAACCCGTATTCAAATCGATCGTATTGGACTCATGCCCATGCCGCTAGATGTTTGGGTTGAGTATCAGGATGGTAGCACTGAGGAGTTTTATATTCCTATGCGCATCATGAGAGGTGAAAAGCCGGCAGAACATGACGGGGCCCGAACTATTTTGGATGATTGGCCATGGGTTGAGCTTTCCTATACCTTCACAATTCCTACCCCTAAATCGGGTATTAAATCCGTCTCCATCGATCCTAGTGAGCGCCTTGCCGATGTGAACGATACCAACGACTATGTTATGTTTTTAGTCCCTCAAGACTAAATAAAAAGATTTCCTTGGTCCTGATTGCGCCGCTGAGCCTGCTCTATTTTTGGCGCTTCAGGTCGAGGGCTTTGATCAATCATTTCAGGTAGGAAGCGTTTATCATACATTCTACGGGCAATACCATGTAAAGCCTTTTCGCCTCGTGGAGTTATGCGGAGATAGCCACTTTCGTCTTCAACCAGAAAACCAAAGCCCCTTAAGTCATTAACAATTAAGTAGGAGAGTTTATCTACTACTTTAGAGTTTCTCTCAACGTATTCGCGATGAGGTGGCTCGTCCTCGCTCATAAATACCAACCCCAATACGGTTAACTCTGCTTCGGTGAGTGGGTAGCCTTCACTTCCTTTGGTAACCAGTTCATCCCACACTTTTTGAGCGTAGTACAATCCAAACCAATACTTGCCCTCTTTTAATAATTCATGCGATAGTGCACAGCAAAAATACTCTCCAGGAGCTGCCCGCCTAGGTTCTCCGCGACTTCTGTACATACTCACCATAGTTGCCAGATCGAGTTCTGCTATGTTGGTGGGATAGGTAAAGTGAAAATTGCTTCTTTTCTGCATAGGTTTGAAATATCTAACTTAAAATACCTTTCGACGAGGCCTGTGTCAATCGTAAGTTTTTGTCGCTTGATATAGGAGTTTTTTTATACATTATTACCGGTGTAAAATTAAATATGCAGTGGTGTGGGAATGGGTCTCAAGTCTAATAATATGGTTTGTTGTGGTGAGCTGAGAAGTATCTTAGTGGTACTCTCGCTAATCTTTATTTCTAGCTTGCTTAACTCCAAAACGGTTATTGCTCAAGGGAACATGCTTAGCATGGATACGGTAATCAGTTTTTCAGCCGACACTAGTGAAGGTATCCTGTATGGCTTCAATAACCGAAGCCTAGAACTCTTTGCCATTCAAAATGAGCGCGTACAGGTGTTAGATACTATTCAGTTTCGATACAATATGGAGTATTCGGTCTACTACGAACAAAATAAAGATCGAATGCCTAGGGAATCAAAATTAATCCATTACTATCGAGACCCTAATACGAACGAGAAGAGCATGCTGTTTTGGGATGCCGGGCTTGGGCGTGTACATACCTATAATTTCAACAGTAAAGAATTACAACAACTCGACTTTTCTTACGATATGAGAAGCTTCTATGGCCATGGGTCATGGGTAGATAATACTACTCTAGACATTTATGCTTTAGGTGGATACGGTGAGTTTGTTCATAAACATAATTTTTTGAAGTTTGATCAAGCCTTTCAAGAGTGGACCGAAATACAAACCTTAGGAAAAAAACCTGCCGATGATCTTTTTGGCCAACTGTATTTTGATTCTGCTCGTAACCGATATCTCTACATTCAAAGAATCTGGGATTTAAAAATCGTCATTTATGAACTTTCTGCTCTTAGCTATGAATGGAAATTCATCAACATCTATGATTTTGACAGCTCGGTTAGGGATGCCGACTACAATTCCTATCCTATCACAGGTAATTATACTTTCTTAGGAGAGGATTGGTTAAGCTTACATAATAATATGATGTTGAATTTGGAGACGAATCAACTATTCATTGTTAAAAACCCGAGTATCAACCAAAAAATAAACAAGACCCTTGGAATGTTCCCAACAGGGGGGAAAGACTCGGTGCTCATATTTGGTGATTTAAATAATATGGATAAACAATTAGGGGTCATGGTAGTTCCTCTGGAAGATGTACTTGGTTTTCTGGAGCCAATTTCAAGCAAAACATCCTTCAGTGCTTGGTACACCTTAATTTTAGTGGTTATTTTATCTGTATTCGGACTGGGATTCGTTCGATACAAAAACATGAAACCATCTCATTTAAGTACCTCAATGCAGTTCAATGAGGCTAAAACCTCCGTTATGGTTCAATGCAAAAAAAGAACCATCCATTTTGATGAAGCCGTTGATTTACGGTTTTGGGACTTAGTTAAAACACTGAAAGAACAACGAGTGAACAGTATCAGTTTTTCAGACTTTGATAACTCTATATTTGATGAACACTATCAAGCCAATCAATACTCTATAAAGCGTGGTCAACTGATCAAGCATATTAATCGCAAGCTAGAAGTTGATTTTGTCGAAACTCGTAAAGAAAATCACGACAAGCGATTTAAGCGTATTGTTTTCGATTTTAAAGCACTCGATAATTAATTGTTACCAATACAAATTACATTTAGATAACCCATTATCATCTGATGTTTTAAACATTTTTATGTATGTTATATGCTATAAAATCTGATACATAATGCTCTTTTTTCCAACAAACTCTAGCACAAGAATATTTCGTGCTTTTCTCCTAGGCCTCTTTTGGGGTGGTACTAGCATATATGCACAACAATCTGATGTCTTTCTGAATATTGATCAAGATGCTGTCTTATATGAAATTTCAGATGGAAGTCTTGCAAACAGTAAAGGTGAGTATCTGTTTGTTGGGAAAGATAGTGAAGGAGATATCAAACGCTCTTTGTTGCGTATAGATTTAGGTGATGAAATTCCATTAGATGCTACTATTGACTCCGCTTTCCTATTTATTAGTTTAAATAAAACGCGAAATGATGAACAACCTCTTTATGGCTACCAAGTTTTAAGCAGATGGATAGAGGGAAGTTCTAATGCTTCAGCAAATGAAGGAAAGGGGACTTCTGTAACCAATGGTGACCCCACATGGCTTCATCGTATATATCCAGATACCCTTTGGGATCAGGAAGGTGGTGATTTTGGTGAAGATATTCTATTTCAGGGAACCGTTGATGGAACAGGCACCTATTCCCTTCAAGCAACAAGCGCGTTTCTAGAACTGATGACCCAATGGTTACACAATGAAACACCAAATTATGGATTTATTTTATTAGGAAATGAAGATGTTGAAAACGGGAGTAGCAAACGCTTTGCTTCACACCAATTTTCAGGTACCGCCAATAGGCCACAATTGAGTGTTTATTTCAGCACCAATAGTTCATCATCGGATGAATTGTTCGTAGAATTACCAAAGCAACATACACTGCAACCTAATTTTCCTAACCCCTTTAATCCCACTACAACTCTTTCCTTTGTGTTAGCCAAGTCAGAACAGGTGGAATTAATAATATATAATCAACTTGGAATCCAAGTTCGGCTACTCTTAGCCGACTATCTAAGCGCGGGGTCCCATCAAATAACCTTCGATGCCAGCAATTTACCAAGTGGCCTTTACTACTATCAGTTA
>RFPJ01000101.1 GCA_009926145.1 Bacteroidota bacterium | reverse complement strand
AAATTCATCCATACTCGCTTTAAAAACATCACTATTAGCAGCAGGTTGTGCCGCATTAGCTACTGCTCTTGCAGCATTATGAAGTGCATTGTAGTCTGTAGCATTAAACGTAATTCCAGTAGGATTGGCACCCGTAGTATTACCACCTGTTAGATAATCAATATATGCTCCAAAATAAGCTGGTAAGTAGTGTCTTTGATTAATAAGTGACGCCACAGTATTAGCTGCATAAGAGTTCCCTGAATTTTCTTGAGTTGTATAAGCTCTCACAGAAAAGTTTGAACCACGTAATTCTAGTTTACCAGTCCATATGCTTAGATCATCTAGGATAAATCGGTCATTAGCAGTATATACTGTATTTCCTAAACCAGCATTGAACTGAGCAATCGCCTCAATTCTATCATTTAGTCTATAATGAAGCGCTGTTCCAATCTTGATGTTTTCAGCTGTATTATCAACAAAGTCACTCTCTCTATAACCATTAGGTGTGAAAGCACCATTCATCCCATTCGGTAGTAGACTTCTAATTGCCATTAAAGAACCAACTAGAGCAGGATCTGAAGTTGGATTATTTATAGTAATATCAGCTATAGTCCCGATATCAATAGCGAAGTCACCATATGTATTAATTCCATCATAAACCCTATTATTTGTTCTATTACTAGCCAGATTACCCTCAACTGTAGCACCACTTTGGTCTCTATAATCTACCCCGACAAAATCTTGGGCATTCAGCCATGATGCACTTACTTTAAATGCAAATTTATTATTGATAGCCTGAGCATATCTAAAACCAGTGTCTTGATATAAAGATGATTCATGATCTACACCATCTTGATGTGTTGTACCAACTTTAGTACGTATATCTAAACCTTGATATTCAAAAGGACTTTTTGAATTAAGTAATAGAATACCATTCATTGCATTAGGTCCATACAATGCTGATGCTGCACCCGGAATAAGCTCTACACTCTCAACATCTAATTCTGAAGCTCCTAAAATATTTCCTATTGGAAAGTTTAGACCCGGTGCCTGTCCGTCAACACCATCTAATAATTGTACAAATCGGGTGTTACCATTTGACCCAAACCCTCTAGCATTAACTGAACTAAATGTAATACTTTGTGTACTAAAATCAACACCATTGACATTACGAATAGCATCATAAAAGGAAGTTGCAGCAGTGTTTTTGATATCTAAAATATCAAGCTTTTCAATGGATACGGGTGATTTTAATATCGATTCTTCCACTCTGGAAGCAGATACAACTACATCCATACCGAATATTGTTTGTTCTTCTAATACAACTCTAATGTTATTTACATCATTATTTTCAATCACCAATTCCTGCATTTGGAAACCCACAATGGAAAACTGTAAAGTAATTGGAGGATTAATTTGCACTGTTAAACTAAATTCACCATTCGCATCCGTAGGGGCTCCTACTACGGTTCCTTTTACGACCACGTTAACACCAGGTAATGGGTCACCGTCCATGTCTAATACCTGACCAGAGACGGTGGTATTAATATCTAGATTTGAATTATTGGCGTGAAGTGTAGCGGTGCTATGAATCAAAAACACCAGAGCTAGCATCATCATTTGCCGTAGCAATTTACTCATAATGATTCTTTGTTAATTAAGATTGGTAGTTAGTATCTGCTCCAAATGAATGGTAGCAAACCACTGTAGATGTACTATTTTATTTAATTTACACATAAATGCAAGCGCTTCCAAAGAAGCAATACATTAGCGCAATAATAACAAAATGTAATCAAATACACCTCATAAAAAGTAACCGACAAACTTTTGGCCATTTTAGTATTATTTATCTACGAACTGACGATTTACCAATTATAATTATGAAAGGCTTTTTATACTACATTATATCACTATTCATCGTTCTTTTGGCTTGCCAAGATCCCAAACCCAACCAAACCGAATTTACTATGAGCTATTCTAATTCTAGCGAAGCACTGAGTTATTTGGCTTTAGGCGACTCCTACACCATCGGTGAGTCCGTAGATTCTACCTTACGCTGGCCCGTACAATTAGCCGACAGTTTAACCACACACTATGGTCACCATGTAACCGAACCAAAAATTGTGGCTACCACCGGATGGACTACGGATGAACTACAGGCAGGGATTGCCTCGGAAGGGATTACAGAGAAGTATGATATGGTTTCGCTGTTAATCGGGGTGAATAACCAATACCGCTCCTACCCTTTTGAGCAGTATGAGCAAGAATACGAAGCCTTGTTAAAATGGGCCATTCAGCACTCCAAGAATGGCGCTGCTGGGGTTTTTGCGGTATCTATTCCCAATTATGGAGTTACTCCCTTCGGCCAGACCAGAGGTGAAGAACGCATTCGTGCCGAGCTTTTAGAATACGACGCAAAAGCAGCCGAAATCTGTGCTCGTTTTGGAATTCCCTTCATCAATATTACTCCCATCTCGGAAGAAGCTAAATCCAACTCCTTATTAGTAGCCGATGATGATTTACACCCCAGTGGGGCTCAATACACGGCATGGGTTAAACACATGCTACCTACGGTCGTTGCAATGATAGAAGATTGGCCTTAGTAAAGGTTCTAATGCAGCTTGGCCTTAGTAAAGGTTCTTATAAGGTGCTTCTAAATTTCTACGTCTAAGGAATAAGTAAGGGCTCAAGGGTATCCCAGACAAGCTCGGCTACCATCTTATGACCTTCGGCATTGGGATGAATTTGATCAGCCAAGTTAAGTTCCGGTATACCTCCCACCCCATCTAAGATAAAGGGTATGAAAACAAGCTCATTTTCTTGGGCTAGTTGCTGATACATCTCTCTAAACCGGTTTCGATAATCCACACCTAGATTGGGGGGCACTTCCATTCCAGCCAAAATCAAGGTTGCTTGAGGATAGCGAGCATTCACTTTATCGATAATACCTTGCAAATTGGACTTGGTTTGATCCAAATCTAACCCTCTTAACCCGTCGTTACCACCTAATTCTAAAACAAATATATCGACCTCTTGTTGAAGAACCCAATCTACTCTTCGCAACCCACCAGCCGAAGTTTCTCCACTTAAACCAGCGTTAATAACCTTATAAGCGAGCGCTTTCTCATCAATTTTATTTTGAATGAGGGCAGGAAACGCTAGAGAAGGATCCAATCCATATCCTGCCGTAATACTATCTCCAAAGAATAGAATGGTTTTAGGAGCAGGCTGAGGACTGTTTTGGTACCCGGAAGCCAGCGTGTTCAACCCGAAAAGAAATCCGAGAACTATCCATAAATAACGTGATGAGGTGGACATTTTCATTGTTTTTTAGAGAACTGTGCTAAACTTTTTTGGGTTATATGCGTAGACGGCTATCAATGGCTTTATTTTAATTTAAATGAAGCCTCCGTTTATAATAATCAAGATAACCTTTTTTCGGCCGGTTTCATTCTTTCATCCATTACAGGCACACCATCATGCATTCGAATGTTTCACATGTAGATTCTTCATCACCCATTTTACAGATCCAAGATCTTTCGCGCAGTTTTAAAAGCGGAACCGAGCAATTGCACGTTCTCCAAGACATCTCATTTGATATTGAACTTGGTACGAGTTGTGCCATTGTTGGACCTTCAGGTAGCGGGAAAACTACACTTTTGGGTATATGCGCAGGATTAGATACCCCGGATAGTGGAACGGTATTACTCGATGGTGAAGCACTGCATACCAAGACAGAAGATCAGCGGGCCGATTTACGAAACGAAAAAGTAGGATTCATTTTCCAAAGCTTTCAACTACTTCCTACCCTAACAGCCCTCGAAAATGTGATGGTTCCATTAGAGCTTCGAGGAAATACGAGCCCGCGCATTCGTCAACGCGCAACCGAACTCTTAGAGAGCGTAGGACTTATCGATCGCCTGCATCACTATCCATCGCAGTTGTCGGGTGGTGAACAACAGCGAGTAGCCATAGCTCGGGCATTTATTAACGAGCCCAAAATATTATTTGCCGATGAGCCCACGGGGAATTTGGATGCGGAGACCGGTGATCAGGTAGAGGAATTGTTGTTCAATCTCAATAAGGAGCAACAAACTACCCTGGTCATTGTAACCCACGATTTAGTTT
>RFPJ01000011.1 GCA_009926145.1 Bacteroidota bacterium | reverse complement strand
ATGTTGCTCGTTATAAGGAAACTAGAAATGGGCTTATTGGATTAGAGTATTCTACTAAGTTTTCCGTTTGGTTGGCCAACGGATCGTTGTCGGCTCGTTCCATTGCTGCTGAAATAACCAAATACGAGCAACAACGAACCAAAAATGACTCTACCTACTGGGTTATCTTTGAGTTGTTATGGAGAGATTTTTTCCGTTTGTCTGCTTTGAAATATGGTGCTCAATGGTTTGCTAAAGGAGGGATTCAATCCAAAACGATGGCTTATGAGAACCATCCTAAGTACATAGATGCTTGGGTTCAGTCCAAAACAGGATTTTCATTTATAGATGCCAATATGAAGGAATTGGCCACCCTTGGTTTTATGAGTAATCGAGGTCGGCAAAACGTAGCTAGTTTTTTCACACAGAATTTAAATTTGGATTGGCGAATAGGAGCCGAATATTTTGAACATCAACTTCTCGACTATGATCCAGCCTCCAACTATGGAAATTGGATGTATAATGCCACTTTAGGACATGACCCAAGAAATAGATTTTTTAACATTGAATTTCAGGCAGATCGTTACGATTCCTCAGGAGAATATGTTAGATTGTGGTGTAGGGAATTAAAAAAGGTGCCTTTAGCGTTACGTCATAAGCCCTATCAATACAATCAATCAATGTTTGCAGCACCTATTATAGACTTAGAAAAGAGTTATGAAAAAATCCGAAAGAGAGCATAAGTTGTATTTATTACCTGGTGGGAAGCCAAAGAGTAAGCACCCACTGGATTATAAAAATGTCACCTCCAATATATCCGAAATCACAAGAAGTCTGTTTTCAGATTCTTGGAGATATTATCTGGATGAAGTTTACATGGTTGCTAAACATGTGAATGATAACCGCATCAAGACGTTGAACAAGAGAGAACTGGCAAAGATGAAAATTACCGAGCGTAATAAACGCTGCGAGAAAGGCTAAGGGTTATTTTTTCGGCTTGAAAAAATCAGAGCTACCTACTAAGATTTGTCCCATTTGTGAGCGTCCTTTTGCATGGAGGAAAAAATGGAAAAAGGATTGGGATAATGTTCGTTATTGTAGTGAACGTTGCCGAAGAACTAAAAAGACAATCGATTCCAAATAAATGATGGTATAAGATCAGCAAAACGGGCTATGAAATACCACCGCTTGGTCACATAGATTCGTTTCTTTTGAGACTCTATTCCCTTAACCATCATCTGAACGGCTCGTTTCGTGGAGGCCATCCAAAAAGTATTGGGGTTGTTTTGGGTCATTTCTGAAACCACATATCCAGGGCGAATATCGGTAATGTGGATCTTTAAAGATTGCGCATTTGCTTTCATGCGAAAGCCGGTCATGTAGTTCGATGCAAAGTGTTTACTTGCCGTGTAAGCAGACGCGTGCCCAGACGCTAAGTGAGCCGCAATGGAAGACATTCCAATGATATGACCATGTCCTTGATGCTTGAAGTACTCAAAGGCCCAATGCATCCCATGTGCAAAAGCTCGAACATTGATGTCAATTGTAGTAGCATCCGAAAGCCATGGAGCTACAACATCATCACGCCCGACCCCAGCATTTAAGATTATGCCATCTAATCCCCCTAGTTTTTGGCTAAGTTCTTCGTAGGCTTCGGTAGCATCTTGTTCATTACCAAGGTCTACGGCCTTGATGAATACGTTGGCCGAATGTTTTGAAATCTCTTTTGATAGACGTTCTAGCCTGTCTTTACGTCTGGCTATAAGACCTAAGGCGTACCCCTTATTAGCTAGTTGTCGTGCTAATTCTTCTCCGATTCCAGAACTAGCCCCTGTTATTATAAACCTTGGGGAATATGGATTGGGAGACAGATCAGTCATTTAGTTTGGGCTTATAGCATTGAAGCTTTTCACGCTATTCGAAGATAACCAATCGATATCGGTATAGCTTGCTAACCAGTCTAGTTGACTTAGTAAACCAATATAACTTCTTACGATTTCCAAATACCATTCCTGTTCAAGTTCTTTCCACTTAAGCTCTAATTCCATTAACTCGAGTCCTTTCAAGGGTTCAAATTCATCGAGAGTTTGTAAGGTGGATTTGAGTTCTGAAAGGTTAATTTCTTCATAATTCTTGCGAAGATCTTCGTAATAGCTAAGAGTAGATTGCAGGTGTTCCTTCCATCGTTGAACGTCATTGGAGATTTGTTGTCTGGTTTCCAAGAGTTCGAATTCACGTTCTTTACTCTGCAGTTTATAATCCATTAGTTCTGCTCGATCCGTTTGAAATAGGGGGAGGGTGATGCCCGCAGAAAAGCCGATGAGACTTTTGTTAACTCTATTAGGAAAATATTCGGCTTGCAGAAACCCAATATCTACAGATGCCTTTTCAATTTGTTCTTCCCACTTAACTTCTTGAATGGCTAACTCAGCTAAATAGAGTCTACGATGCTCGTCTAAATTAGATGGTAGAGAACGAAGAACTTGCTTAATGTAATCGGTCGAAATGTCGAAATTTTCATCCCAGTTTATATTCACGGAGTCAATAACATTCATTTTTTGTTGTACCACCTTATGCAGGGACGACATACTGAGTTCTAGCTCGGCTCGTTTACTCCATAGTTCTAATTTATCCATGAGGGCTTCCGTATAGGTGTCGGCATCAAAAAAATCGGCCCCAGGATAACGTTTTAACCAATCAATACGCTGTTCATTTATGTGAATTCTTTGGTTGAGTAAAAGGAGTTCTTGCTGCAATTCTAACCAATCTATAATGATCTCGTACCGAATAAATACTTCATCAGAAAAATCTAATTCAGCATCAGCCTGAAGTTGCTTTTTGCGGATCGAGTAGAGTTCCTTAGTGCGATTCCGTAAAGCGGGATTATTAGGGCGTAATCGGAAATCGTAGCGTTGATCTTTGGGCGCTAATTCATCGTTAGATAAGCGAAACTCTAATTCGTCAATAAGGCTAGGAGCACTTTTATCTGGATTAATCAGATCTGATTGGCTCATTTTACTCATCACATTAACGTCTGATCGAGAAGCTTTAATGAAGTCGATGCGACTTATGACGACCGGCTGTGCATCCCGATAAGTGGTGATACTCTGTGCATGAATGATGTCATTGCCTGTGAACCAGGCTCCATCTACCAATAGCGTCAATAAGATTCCAATGAGATGTAATCTAGTGAACCGCATGGCTTATTCAATAATAACTTTTTCGCCGACAGGTAATGGATTATTTTCTGGTATTTCGACAAACACCTCTAAACCAAAGGTGGTAATAGAACTATTGTTTTGTAGAATTTGAGGTAATGCTACTACCGATCCAAATCCTGTGATTACTCCCAGGGTGCTGAGCTGTCGTTGCTCAGAAGACCATACGACCACCGAATCACCTAGCTGTTTATTACGATCTTTTTGTCCAACTAAAAATCCTACTACGGAGGTAGGATTCCTTGGATTAACAGAGATTAATGGAGTGAAAGCGTCTATTTGTTCCTGTGGTTTTACAAATACTCGCTCAACAACCCCATTGTTTTGGGAGACTCTGGTTAAGGTTCCAAGGGTTCGTAATTTCCATTCTAGTTCTTGGGCCGCGAGTTCACTTCGAGCATTAATTTGTGAAACATCAAAAATATGTTCTTGAGTAATATCCTTAATTCGGATATCGATGGCTTGTAAGCTCAGCTCCAACTGGTCTTTCAACGCATCGATTTGGAGCTGTAGTTCATTAGTGTTGGAATCAATTCCTGAACTATCTTCTAAATGAACACCACTTAAACGTTGTTGCAGTTTTAAGCGCTGACTTAGGACCGTAATTTCTGAGGAGAATTCTTGTTCTTTTTGTTTTTTTTCAGATTCCAGTAAGGCTAATTCAGAGGCTAGAAGTTCTTCCTTTTCTTCAATCTCCGACTCCATTAACAAAAGCTCTTTCGTTAGTTTTTCAATCTCGAGTTCCAGTGCTGGACTGTGAAGTGTGATGAGTGTATCACCTTTTTGAATCGTTTGGCCAGGCTTCACATAGGTAGTAATTACCGTAGCTGCTCGATCAGAATTAATGGTATAGGCATCTGAGTAACTTACCCCAAGAAATGAGGTATTTCCTTTGAAAAATTGAGTATTTACTATAAGAAGTGTGGCTAGGAGTATGCCGGCAAACCAATAAAATGAATAGGCTGTTTTCATGGCGCGGGCTTAGATTTCTTCCATGGTTTCATTATAAGAAATAGTTACCCGTTCAACTCCTTCAATTCCCTTTATTTTTTCCAACAATGGATGATAATTAGATGGATAGGAGAGCGTAATTGCATAGTTACAATTCATACGATCTTGACGAAGTGAAGTGCTTTTTTCGTGGAATCGAATACCGTATTCCTCTAGGTACCTAAGGACTTCTTTGCGGGCGATAACATTGGATAGTCGCACATTTAGCTCGGCCTTAATTTCACCTCTTGTGGTGAAATTGGTATAGTGTAAAACCAAGGCCATGCCACAAAACAGTAAGGTACCCGCAAATGCTATGGTATAACCATATACACCTACGGCTAATCCACTACTCAATGAGGCAAAAATGAATAGTATATTTTTGGGGTCTTGTATGCGGGTCCTAAAACGTATCATGGCCAAGGCACCAAAAGCACCCAAACCTCTAGCAAGACTGTCTCCAATAGCCATCATGACCATGGCGGCCACTATAGACCCTAACGCTAGGGACTGAAAAAGGTGTTTGGGGTATTCTGGTCCGGTATAGGTGATGCGATGAGTAATTGCAATTATAGAGGATAGGGCAAAAGCCCAAATAAGAGAATACGCTACATTGATAAGTGTAGGATAGTCATATACCGGCTGATCAGGAAATAACTCGAACATATACGTTAATAAAGGAAAAAAGAGGAATTAGGCTGTTTTTTCGCCCCAACTCCAAGAATAAGTAGCCTGTCGGGTCCATTCCATAAGACCGAAAAAAGCACCTGAGTATACTAAATCACCAGCCACCGTGCTACGGAAAAAAGGAATGGCCATTTCATAACATACTATAAGTCCTTCTAAGGTGAGTGGATAATCAGGGTCCGAAAGCCACACTCCAAAGTTAGATATGATGAAAAACAGTACAGAAGCACCTATAGCGCCCCCCAAGACTCTAGGAACGGAAACTTTCTTAAGAACCACAGAACCTAAAACTATTATTGCTGCAAAACTTAAATACAACCATCCAAAGCCTGGAGTAAATAACACAAATGAGTTGTAGAATTCAGAATACAACATATTATTTACCAACAAATCACTGAACCAATAAATACCCAGTGGTGCTAAGAATGCCCAAAGATTTCTACCAAAGTATGCGCCTGATGCTAGAGCCATGGCGCCGATAGGGGCAAAATTAAGAGGGTGAGGAAACAATCGTGTAACAGCAGCTACAACGAGTAAGATGGTGAGAATGAGATACTTTTTGTTCATAGTGGAAACTACAATTTTCCGTTTAATAATAAAAAAGGCACTGTGTAGACAGTGCCTTAAAATAACATCTTCTGAAGATTAAGTTCTTATTAAATTCAAAAACTTAATTTTTAGCTGTGTTTACTTCCACATCTACTTTTACTTTGATTTCGTCACCAATAATAGCATCAGAAACCCAGTCTCCGGTACCAACGCCGTAATCATTTCTCATGAGGCTAAACTCAGAAGTAAATCCTGCGATGAGGGTGTTTTCTTGAAATGGACTGTCCATCACACCAAGTAAGGTGAATGGCATTACAAAGTCGGTAGTAACTTCTTTGATGGTGAGCTTTCCGTGAGCTTCAAAATTATTATCTCCTGTAGAGACAATCTTCTCGCTTGTGAAGCTTATGTTTGGATAGGTTTCAGCTTCAAAAAAATCAGCAGTCATCAAGTGACCATCTCTGCGCTCATTTTTTGTATTAATGGATGCTACATCGATCGATACGGATAGACTTGATTCTTCTAAGTTCTCTGGATCAAAAGCTATATTAGCCTCATACTCTTCAAATGCACCAGGAACACTGGTAAAGAAGTGACGAGCTTCAAAGCTAATGGCAGAATGTGTCTTGTCTAGATTCCAAGTGGTTGCCGCAAATCGAGTAGCAGCAAAACTTAGAGAACCCATGATAATTAAGGATAGAATGAATAGTGTATTTCGTTTCATAGTACGTTTAGTTTAAGCGTTTGTTTAGCCGGTAATGTGTTTAAAAGACTTTCTTGATGAATACCGGTGTTATATCAACAAATTATTTGTTGAATCGGTCACATAAGATATAAATTAGTTTAATGTTAAACTAATTTTGGGTAAGGATTTTTGCTTTTACTAAAATTGCACTAAACACAAATAAAATAGATAGATAGAAAACCCAAAAAGCTAATACAATTATAACGGTATAACTCTGATATACCGATTCATAGCTAGAGAGTGCGTAATTGAGGTAGAAACTTAGTAGTAATTTTGCTGTTTCAAAAAGAAAGGTAAATATCGATGCGCCCAACAAAGAGTACTTTATATTGATTTGTCGATCACTCATGAATCGAAACACTACGAAGGCCAATAAAAAAGTAAAAATGAGTGGTAGAAGTACATCCAGTAGTTCATAGATCCATGGAAGTTGAATCACTACTTGTGTATAGGGTATGGAGATGGTTCGTAAATCAAATAGCGATACGACTGAAATAAGTAAGCTGAAAAACAGAAATACAGAACCGAGAAGTCCAATGCCTAGAAAGTTGTATACAATATTCATCAAGGGATGATTTTGCGCCTGTATATCAAACACATCAAAAAGAACCATTTTGAGGCTATGGAAGAGCCCTTGAGTAAAGAATAACATGATAATGATACCCGTGATACCCAGTACATTTCGCCCCTCAACTAGGGGTAAAATAAGTCCTTGAACAATGCGCTCACTTTCAATGAAGATTTGATTAGAGTTTTCGTACGCAAGGTCGGGAAGTAACTCCGTACCATACCGAGTTAATTCGGTGTAGGCTGTTTCAAAAGAAAGGATATATCCGATAATTGAAATTAGAATAAGTGAAAATGGTATAGCACAAATAAAAAGATTGAATGTCACCGCTGAGGCGTTGAAGAACACATCCACTTTGCGCACTAATAACCAAACTTGGTTCCAATAAGCTCGAAAATTACTCAATACCTAGAATCTGTGATGGGTTGACGATTATAAAGTACTACTTCATCATCAAAATTACACTATACACTAAGGGTTCAAGAATTAGTTCTGGCCCTTCTGTGTTTTTAATATTGGTCTTTGGTATGTTCAGTTAACGTATAAAGCTTATATTTTGCTGATGATACTTTCGCTAAAACATCACATTCATACCATCACTTACATTGAATTTCAGGTCTAGGTACTAGTCGCTATGACAGCTAAAAAACAAACGCCTCTGATGAGGCAATATCATAGCATTAAAGAAGAATATCCCGATGCCATTTTGCTTTTTCGCGTAGGGGATTTTTATGAGACATTTGATTCAGATGCGGTATGTATCTCCAAAGAGTTAGGTATTACCCTTACCAAAAGAAATAATGGTGGAGATCAAACTCCACTCGCAGGCTTTCCTTTTCATGCTCTGGATAGCTATCTGCCTAAACTTGTTAATAAAGGCTTTAAGGTTGCTGTTTGTGAGCAAACAGAGGACCCTGAAACAGCCAAAAAAGCGGGTAGAAAAATTGTTAGCAGGGAAATAACGGAGATTACCACCCCTGGTTTAACGCTATCAGATAAGGTACTTGAGCATAATCGGAATAATTATATTTATTCGATTTATAGAGATAAATCTGTTGTTGGTGCGGCTTTCACGGATATTTCAACTGGAGAATTTGGTCTATTAGAATCGTCTGAATCAGAAATTCCAGCCCTTTTAGCTACCTTTGAGCCTTCTGAAATAGTTTGTTCTATAGGTCAAAAAGCATGGGCAGAAGACGGATTCAACCCGTGGAATCTTAGTTTTCAGCAGTCGTGGATGTATGAGGGGGATTATGCTAGAGATCAGCTGCTATCTCATTTTAATACCCATTCACTGAAAGGTTTTGGGGTAGAGCAGTTGCTGGTTGCTCAAAAAGCAGCAGGTGTGCTTCTGAACTATATCAACGAGAATCAGAAAAAGGTGATGGGTCATATACGAAGGATGTATCGCTATGAACAGAGCGAATACATGACCCTAGATCCTTCGACCAAACGGAATTTGGAGTTAAGTACTTCGATGCATGAGGGAAGTGTCGAAGGCTCCCTCATTTCTATTTTGGACGAGACCATTACCCCAATGGGAGGTAGGCTTTTAAGGCGATGGCTTACGCACCCACTTAAACAAATTAATCCAATTGAGCATCGTTTACACCGAGTAGGCCTATTACATTCGGATCGATCGACTCGATCTGAAATTAGAAATCTATTAAAAAGTCTAGGTGATGTAGAGCGTTTGGTTTCTAGAATCTGTGTTGGGAGGTGTAATGCAAGAGATATTCGTCAATTGGGAGACTCTTTATCCATACTGCCTACTTTAGAGGAGCTTCTTGAACAGATGGAGCACCCAGAACTTTTCGAGCAAATTGCTAATCTACCAAAGGTACACCAATGGGTTGAATATATTGATGAGCACATAGTAGAAGAACCTCCTGCCGTGATTCGAGATGGGGGAATGATCAAGGCGGGTTGGAATGCTGAGCTAGATGAACTCCGAGATATAGCCAAAAATGGTAAGCAGTATATTGCGAAAATTAAAGATCAGTTGGTGACCCAATCAGAGATTCCCTCTCTAAAAATCGGTTATAACAAAGTTTTTGGCTATTACATTGAGGTTACCAATGCTCATAAGGATAAGGTGCCGGAGCATTTTATTCGGAAACAGACCTTGGTAAATGCCGAGCGTTACATAACGCCCGAACTCAAGGAGATTGAGGAGAAGATTCTTTCGGCGGAGGATAAAAGTAAAGCTTTAGAGGCCGAGCTCTTTGAGGAGGTTCGAAGCTACCTTACTCAATTCGCCGAGGAGATGCAGGTTATTGCAGCAATTTTGGCCGAATTGGATGTATATCAATCCATGGCAGAAGTTGCCTTCCAGAATAATTATGTGCGTCCAAAATTGGATACGGGTAGTGTAATCGACATAAAAAAAGCTCGTCATCCCGTGGTAGAAAAGAGCTTAGCGGTAGGGGAGCCTTTTATTCCCAATGATATTTATTTGGATCAACAATCCGAGCAACTGCTTATGATTACGGGACCTAATATGGCAGGTAAAAGTATCATTCTCCGACAAACAGGTCTAATCGTACTCCTTGCTCAAATCGGAAGCTTTGTACCCGCTAAGGAGGCGCATATTGGCTTGGTTGATAAGATTTTTACTCGGGTCGGAGCATCGGATAACCTAGCAGCTGGAGAAAGTACTTTTCTGGTTGAAATGAATGAGGCCGCTAATATTTTAAACAATGCCACTAATCAATCATTGATATTACTTGATGAAGTGGGACGAGGTACCAGCACCTTTGATGGACTCAGTATTGCCTGGGCTCTTGCCGAATACCTTCACAACCATGCGCCAGTTGCTGCTAAAACATTATTTGCAACCCATTATCATGAGTTAAACGCCTTGGAAGCAATGTATGAGCGCATTGTAAATTATAATGTACAAGTACGTGAACATCAGGGTAAAGTAGTGTTTCTTCGTACTCTTGTTCGTGGTGGAGCGGATCATAGTTATGGAATTCAGGTAGCCAATATGGCGGGTCTGCCCCATACGCTGATCCAGAGAGCACAGATGATTCTTCAGCAACTAGAAAGTCAGCGTCTAGAGATTGAAGATGAAAGTATGGCTAGCTTAGAAGGTATTTCCAGTGCGAAAGTAAGGAAAGGAGCTACAGAATCTCTTACTAATAACATTAATGTGATGCCAGAGACCGAACAAATGAATTTGTTTGCTCATCAGGTCGATCCAACATTAGAAGAGTTGAAAAATAAAATCCAAGCCATCGATCCAAATCAGTTGAGTCCTATGCAAGCATTATTGCTAATCGATGAATGGAAAAAGATGCTGGACTAGATCGAGCTATTTCTTCAATCCGAAAAAATAAATGAAAAACTCAGCAAAATATATTGCCGACCGCATTCGCCTGATGATAGCGACCAAGCAGTTTCAGGTGGGTGAGGCCCTTCCATCAACACGGGAATTGGGTAGGCAGTTGGAGGTTAGTTTTCATACCGTGAGGAAAGCCTATCATGGCTTAGCGGAAGAGGGATTGTTGAAGAGTGAAAAAGGAAAGGGCTTTGTGGTGTTACGCCAAAACACCCTCTTGGACAAAGAAAAGCGTTTGGAGGTTGGTGGGGCTAAAGTACAAGCTCTGGTCGAGGAGTTGGTGGGCTATGGATTGGATGACTCTGAAATTGAATTATTATTTCAAGAGCAATTGGATTACATGGATTGGCCCGATCGTATTCAAAGTTGCGCTTGTATTGGTGAGAATAAAGAGATGGCATCCATGTTGTCGACGGCTATCCGAACAGAGGTGGGGGTAAAAAGCGAGCAGTTAACCGTAAGCGAATACGAAAAGGCAGCTACTTACGATGCTATTTTTACGCCCATACGATACATGCAGCAATTTCGGCCACTACAAGATCATACTATGGTCATACCCATTATTTATCATTATGATCCGGAACTCATTCTTTCCATTACCGAGCGATCATCGTTACAAACCATTGGGTTGGTTACCGCCCAAGAAGATAGTATTCCTAAAATCATCAATGAGCTAAAACCAACCATTTCCTTTGATGGCTCTTTTGTAGCGGGTAGTATGTATGGTAAGTCCCTACCACTCTTTGTACGTGATACCGATCTCATACTTTACACCCCGGATAGTGCGCGATTGGTGGAGCAAAAAATCCCCGAGAAGAATCGAATAAAGCTCGCCTATCGGTTAAGCGAACGAAGTGCTGAGATGATCCGAAATGAACTTTGGGAGCAGTAGGTATAGATGTCTAAAAAAAGTCGCTCGGTATCTAAAGTCATTGAGCAAGCATTGGAGTCTATTGAAGCTGAATTAGCAGCCGTTAGGGCACTCCCTTCAAGAGAATGGTTGTATAATGGACAAAAGAAAACCGATAGAGGGCAATTTGTCTATGGTTTTGAAACCAATCAATTAGGGCTCCGATTTGCCGAGCAGGTCCGGGCACGGTTTGAAGGTGCTTCTTCATCACCCAAGCAGGAAAATCCAAAGGATTGGATGCCTGTTGAAATACTTGAGTTTAAGGATGGGGTTATCTGGATTGAGTTTGAAAAGGATCAAGGTCTAAGTATTGACCGGGTTGAAGTGGAGTGGGAAAACGATTTTGTTTGGATGAAACTTCGTGAACAACTCGAGATCTTAGAAGAACAACATGATGAACATCCATTACTGAAGCAGATGTTGGATCTGGAAAGTATTCCCTTCGATGAGAGTGCTGGAGTTGATGCGATTACGGCCGATCTTGGACGGTTCAACCCGAGTCAACAAGAAGCTATTCGATTGGCTATGAAAGAGCCTGTGTTGTATGTCTGGGGGCCCCCAGGAACGGGAAAGACCGCAAGTTTGGGTCGTATGGTAGCTGAGTATTTGAGACAGGGTAAAAAAGTGTTGATGGTTTCCAATACCAATCGGGCCGTGGATGTGGGTTTATTGAGTGTGCTGGATGCGATTCGAGAGGTAGGCTTACATGTGAACAGAGAATCGGTGTCGCGTTTTGGAGAGCCTTGGTTAGATGATGAGCGTTTACAGGACCATGCTTTTGATCTACAGGTCGAAGAAGAACACGCTCATCGTAAGATTCAAGCCGCAGAGTGGGATACCTTGCTTAGAACCAGTGAGCAGGCGCAGCAAACAGTCGATGAGTTGATCGAGGATGATAAGCCAGTACCCTCAGAGCTCGAATTGCGTTGTGAACAGCTAGGCGAAAAGATTGACCGCCTTGGGGGACGACTTTATTTAGAGGCGGAGGTGGAACGCTTGTCTACCTTAAATGAGCGTCATGAATTGAAGAAGAGGCGTCTGGTTGCTACGACTTTAGCGAAAGTCTGTACTTCGGAGTTATTTTTCGGGTTGAAATACGATGCAGTGGTAGTCGATGAGGCTTCCATGGCTAATTTGGCTTTTCTATTGGTAATGGCCTCAAAAGCAAAAACTCATTTGGTGGTTACCGGTGATCCCATGCAGTTACCACCCATCGCTATTACCGATGAACCCAAAGCCCGTGAGTTTTTAGAGCAGGACATTTTTACTTGGGTCGCGCAGGCTAAAGACAGTCTAGAATTATTTCAGTGGCACGATGAGTTCCCCGACAATACGGCGTTTTTTGATATTCAGTATCGATTACAATCCGACCTTGCTGGAGTTATTTCGAAGGTGTTCTATGAAGGTAGGTTAAAGAGTTCGGATACTAAGTCGACAATATCGTCTCCTAATTTAGGAGGAGACGAATGGTTTTCGGCATC
This sequence comes from Bacteroidota bacterium, assembly GCA_009926145.1. GTDB lineage: Bacteria > Bacteroidota > Rhodothermia > Balneolales > Balneolaceae > UBA1275. Next base: position 5,994 of record RFPJ01000011.1, on the reverse strand, counting down.
TGTAGCGCTGGTCAATAGTTCGAAATATACCCCATTATTGGTCCAAGACACCAATGAGAGGGGCTTTCGACCAGAAAATGAGGTTCATAAAACCATTATGATGGAGTCGGTTGAGCGGCTTTTAAAAAAGTACGCACCAGAGCAAATTGGTTTGATTGTTCCATTTCGACATTCCGTATATCAGTATCGTACGGCGCTTCGTGAGAGTATTTTACCCGGAGCTATGGGCATAGAAGTGGGTACTATTCATACCTTTCAGGGTCGTGAAAAAGAGGCAATTATATTGGATACCATAATGACGGCCGAAATGCAATATGGTAGGAGAAGGGATTATAGTGTACGACCTTTTGATGAAGCAAAAAATGGGATGGCTGTACCGCGGTTATTAAATGTGGCTTGCACACGTAGTAAAAAACTCTTGGTTGTGATTGCCGATATGTCGCATATGCGCCGAGTATATAAGGGAAAATTTATGGCGCGTTTCTTAGATGCACTTTCTGAAATTTCTTTATAAAAGGATTTGCTCTAGAGGGGTAGAAGGTCTTATATTTGTTATCCCTTCGTCGGAAGGGTCAAGCGAGAATAGCTCAGTTGGTAGAGCACAACCTTGCCAAGGTTGGGGTCGCGAGTTCGAGTCTCGTTTCTCGCTCTTTTAAAAAGGCAGTTAAGTTATCTTAGCTGCCTTTTTTCATTTTTGATACTTATCTCTATATGCTTGGATAGTTATTTTAGCAAAAGCAATTTTCGGGTAAGGACTTCCCCTTCATATTCCAAGCGATACAAATACATTCCAGAAGCATATCCTGAAGCATTCAAGTTTAGCTTATGATTCCCTGCAGGTCGTTCTTCGTTGATTAATATCTGAATTTCCTGACCTAAGGTATTAAATAGGGTTAGTTTAACTAGTCCACTTTTAGGTATTTGATATTCAATATTCGTGCTTGGATTAAAAGGATTTGGATAATTTTGAGCCAACCACAATTGAGTTGGTAACTCTTCTAAGGACTCGTTAGACACCTCTAGTACTTTCGTATCGGGGTTGAGAGCTGTAGTGGGTATTACATTGGTGGGGTTGGAGCCACTCCAACGTAAGAACATGCCCGCCGCGCCAGAGTTATGGCTGTATTCAACTTTTATTTTGTTGGTTGAATTAGCCTGAAGAGAAATACTTCCGGTCGATGATTGATTCTCATCGATAACGAGCTCATCGTTGAGCCAAACTTTAGCCCGGCCATTAATGGGGTCGGAAAAAAACCGGTATAACCCAAATCGATCTACCTTCAGTTCACCCTCCCATCGAACACTAAAACCAGAGGATGGGAGATCCGAATCTGGACCACGACTTCCCCAATTAAACGCGACCATTGGATCTTTGCGAATTACTTGGTCACCGGAAAAGTCATTATTCGAAAAATAGGTGGCACTCAAACCGCGTAGTGAGTCTTGATAACTACTCGCAATTCCTCGGCCATGAAAATCGATAAAATTGATGTTTCCTAAACCATCACTTCCAGGAGTGTGTTTAAATACAAAGTACACGTCCCGTGTACCGCCCGGATTGTCCAATTTGGCCGTGAAATAATCAAAATTTTGCCAGCCTCCAGTAAGCTGGGTGCCAATGGTTGCGATCAGGGGGCCATCTATGGCATCTACTCGAACTTCTACATTCGCAGCGGTTTGTTGAGCGGCAAACCGAATGGTTACAAAATCGATTCCCTCAAAATTCATTGGGCCAAATTTTAGGGCAGAGTTATGCTTGGCAAAGCCAATATTTAACGCACCTCCTAAAAAATCACCGGTGTTTTCGGTTTGAAGGTCAATGAGTTCTACCGCATGTTGGGCTTGCTTTCGTTTCATATTCAAGATCACCCCATCACTTCCTCTCAAAGTAGCACCTACTCCAGCACCATCATCTTCATAAAAAGCACCTAGTACATAGAATACATTATCGGGTCCCTCACCATGGGTTTCGGTCACAAAAGAACCTTCGCAACCATTGCGGGGGCCTGTACCATGGGCATGATCATCATGTCCTATAGAGGGTTCAACTACAACATCTTCACAAGCGATACCATTACCTATACTTCCTTGTTCGGCATCGGTCACTTCAACCCGATAATCAATGACATCGTAATCCTCATAAAATCCTCCTTGTAGGGGCTTCACAATGTTCACAATAGGTGCACTATTGCCCACGATAATTTCGATTTGAGCTACCGAACGCTCCCCATCCGGATCTGTGACGGTTAGGGTAGCGAGGTAGTCTCCATTTTCTGTGTAAGTGTGAGTAGCGTTCATGGTGGTTGCATCAGATGTGCCATCGCCATCAAAATCCCAAGAAAAATTAAGTACATCTCCATCGGGATCGCTGGAGGCTTCCCCAGAAAATTCAACGGTTAAAGGGGCAAGTCCGCTACTCACATTTGCTTTGGCACGAGCGGTTGGATTCCGGTTGGCTAGATTTTGAGCAAATTCGATTTTGATGATGCGATCATCGGGATTGTCCTCGAAAAAGCCCGTACCCCATTCGATAACATACATGGCGCCATCGGGGCCAATTTGCATGTCTATAGGGCGCACCAAGGGTTCACTCTGAAAAAACGGATTGATTTGAAATAGTTCTCCTTGCTCATTGAACCGAATTTCTTTAATCCAATTACGGGTCCATTCTAGAATAAAGAGTGATCCATCATAGTACTCTGGAAGGCTTCCTGTCTCGTTCAAACTAGCATCATAATGAAAAAAATCACCCGCAATAGCCGTTCTTTGTCCACTACCCAGCTCAGGCCATTTTTCAGTAAACCCATAGGTATATGCTATCCATGCTGGTTGAGCGGGGGGAAGGGTATCCAGGCCTGTATTATTGGGTGAGTTGTTGATGGGAACGGCGCAGTTGTAGGCGGGCCCTGAAGAACCTGTAGCAAAGTCGAATTCACGATAAGGCCTGTTTTCAGCAATACAAAAGGGCCAACCAAAGTTACCTGCTGTAGTCGTGCGGTTAAACTCGTCGTAACCCGCCGGTCCTCTGGCCGCATTATCTCCACCGGCGTCTGGGCCTACATCGCCCCACACGAGTTCACCTGTATACTTGTTAACGGCCATTCGGAAAGGGTTACGTGTACCCATAACGAAGATTTCGGGGAGACCATCGGCATCATCTAAAAACAGGTTTCCATCAGGTATGGAATAGCTGCCATCTTCTTCGGGGCGAATTCTTAGAATTTTACCTCTTAAGTCTTGGGTATTGCCAGAAGTACCTTGGGCATCGAAGTAGGCCCGACCAGCACGTTCATCAATAGGGGCAAATCCATCGGCTTCGAAAGGGTTTACATTATCTCCCGTGGTTATGTATAAATCTCCATTAGGGCCAAACTCTAGGTCTCCACCCGAGTGACAACACTGATCTCTTTGAGTTGGGATACGGAGCATGATGATTTCAGAATTCATGTCAAAAGTCGCTCCATCAAAGGTAAAGCGAGATACCCGTTGTTCACTCACGCTTAATGGGGAATAAAAAACATACACATAGTTATTGGTCGAAAAATTGGGATCTAAAACGATTCCCAACAACCCATCCTCTCGGCCGCTGTCTACCTGAAATTGTGCGGCAATGGAGATAAGTCCGGTTTGTTGATTCCAAAGTTTTACGGCACCTCTTCGTTCGATATACAACACATCATAATTTGGCAGAACCGCTAAAGCCATCGGGAATGATGGTTTGCCATCAATTACCGTCACCTGATACTGCCGGTCGTTGGTAGCATCAAATTCTCCTTTGATGTCTCCTGAGGCGTACATAATACCTCCCAGAATATGCTCTAGGAAAGCGGGTTCTGAATAGGATTCCTCGGTGTGACCTCCACCTGTATACCAAGACCGCCCCCCATCAAATTCATGCATCCAAGCAATCGGATGATCGTAGCCCATATTGCCACCATTGTAGGAACTCTCGTCTAGAGTGGCGAGCACATGTACCTGCCCCCGAGGATTTTTCGTGTAATTGTACCATTCATCGGTGCGCTCCCAATATTCGGGAAGATGCTTGGTAGAGGGGTGAATGCGATCGGCAACTTCTATGGTGGCGGTTTGAATGGCCGGATGACTGTCAAAGTAGGCCCCGACTAACTGTCCATACCAAGGCCAGTTATACTCGGTGTCAGAAGCGGCATGAATGCCCACAAATCCACCACCCGAACGAATATAACGCTCAAAAGCATCTTGCTGGTTGGGATTTAACACATCACCGGTAGTGCTCAGGAATATGATGGCCTCATACTGCTGAAGTTGTTCAAAAGTAAACACCGAGGCGTCTTCAGTGGCTTCAACAATGAAATCGTTATCTGCTCCCAATTGCTCTATGGCCGCAATACCAGCTGGTATAGAAGAATGTCGAAATCCTTCGGTTTTAGAGAAAATTAGTACCTTGAATGTATGCGAATATAGAGATGTTCCTAATATGGTAGTTAGTAGTAAGAAACTAGCTAAATACTTTAGTAATTTTGTAATAACCATTCGTGAGTATAAGTTGTTTTGATGGTAGATGAGAGGCTTCAACCTGTTAAATTAATCAATTGAAATCATTGCGAAACTGAAGTCACCCTCAAGAATTTCAACTCGTAAAAGTGCTTCACCAGCATTAAAAGTTTGCTGGCCAAAATTGATTTGTCCCCAATTTTGATACCCACCTGTGTCGGGTACATCTAAATCTGAGCCAATTTGTTTTCCGTTTACTTTTATTCGCATTTTGCCAGCGCCCGTAGAAGCAATAATTGCTTTGGTTGTGTATGTTCCAGATTTAGTAATATTTACGGTGTATTCTAGCCACTCACCCGTTTCAATCCAACCAATATTATAATCAATGGTAGGATCAGAGCAGGACTCAATATCTACTCCATCATTACGGTAAGACCATCCATTATTACCTGTATTTTGGTTCTCATCGCTACTTACTTGTTTGTATTCAGTGTCAAAGTAGGAGACTCCTTGATTTCCTATATCGTAATTAACTGCGAATATTTGACCAGGTATTTCAATATCAGTATATGGTTGATTGGTCGATCCAAATTTATCGGAAAACAGTGAAGCTATCAAGTCCGGTCGTAAAGTGGTTTTTTCAATGGCAAGGTCTTCTGCCATTTGGAATAGACCTCTCCTCGCCTCTTCTGTTGTAGGTTGAGGCCCATTACCTTTCCAATAATTGACAACTTTTTCATAATCTTCATTACTAGATGATGATAAGGGAGCTCTAGTAGTTTCAAGCTTTTTGTGTGTCCACCAATTCCATCCTATTTCATGTTGCTCTGCTAATTTACGCGTCTCATAATACCAAGGGTTTGAATTTTCACCGGTTTCACCAAGCCAGAGAGGTGTATTATGGTCATTTCTCATATTGAGCAAATATTGAATGGTACCTTGGTCGGTCTCGTTCCAATATTTATGGAAAGCATAGACCATATTATCATCAAAAGGAGGATATAACTCATCAAAGGTTGTTGCCCAGTAATTACCCTCAATAAAGAGAATATGATTAGTATCAATAGCTCGTATTGCCGGAACTATTTGATCATAAAATTCTCTTAAATCTCGAGCTCCATATCCTGTTGGAGTAACTGGCTCATTAATTATATCATAACCAATAATGATGGTTTCGTCTTTATATCTTCTCGCTAATTCTTCCCAAATAAGAATAGTCATTGGCCAGTACGTTTCTTTTTCTGTCCAAAAACGAGCAACTCCATCACTATCCGCAATAGGGCCATCACTTTGAGCTCCAGGAGCAGCGTGCATATCTAATATTACATCTATGCGATGTCTTTTGCACCAGATAAGGACTTGATCGATACGCTCAAATCCTTTTTCTATGAATGTTTTTGAATTTTTATCGTAAAAAATATCATAATGAAATGGAATTCTGATATGATCTACTCCCCATTCTTTCATTGCAATAATGTCGTCCTCTCTCACATAGTTATCTCTGAAGAGTTCAAACCATTG
>RFPJ01000002.1 GCA_009926145.1 Bacteroidota bacterium | reverse complement strand
GCTGTGCACGTCCATGTTCTTGTAAGTGATTTAAAATTTTTACGTCGATCTCGTCTAGTAATGGAATCATGATGAAAAATATTTATTGGCCAATGGGTAGAATTACTTAAATAATCAAAATTATTTAGTAAATGGCTTAAAGTTCTTAAGTACAAAATACGAATTCATGCCAATAATTGGAATTTTCTAAGCATCAATAATTAAAAAAAGAACTAACGAAATGTACAATTACCTTGTATCTTTAATACCGAACAAAATCATGTACTATGCTAGATATTAGTTTTATCAGAGATAACCAGGCCTTGGTTGAAACATCCATGCTAAACAAGGGTGAAAAAGAAGTTGGCATCGTGGCGGATGTACTCAATAAGGATGAGGAGTGGAGAACGCTCGTTCACAAGGTAGATACCCTAAGGAGTGAGAGTAATAAGGCAGCGAAGGAAATTGGTGCATTGATGGCGGGGGGTAAAAAAGAGGAAGCTCAAAAAATCATTGAACAAACCTCTCAGGCAAAAGAACAAATTAAGGACATTGAGGAAACTCTTAAAACGGTAGCGAATCAGCGTACGCAACTACTGTTGCGTATCCCTAATGTGGCTCACCCTTCGGTGCCAGTAGGCGCAACCGAAGAGGATAATCAGGTATATGGAACATGGGGAGCCCCTTCCCAAGATCAGTGGAGAAAGGCTCATTGGGAACTTTTAGAGCGCCATGGTTGGATTGATTTTGAACGTGGGGTAAAAGTTACGGGTGCTGGTTTTCCATTTTATATTGGGCCTTTAGCTCAACTACAACGTGCACTCATCAGCTTCTTTATCAATGAAGCTAATAATGCTGGCTATACAGAAATTCAAGCACCCTTCTTTATTAATGAAGATTCTGCTAGAGGTACGGGTCAAATTCCGGATAAAGAGGATATGATGTATGTTATTCCTAGAGATGGGTTTTTCGCCATACCGACTGCAGAGGTGCCCGTAACGAATTTTCATCGGGATGAAATCATCTTGGAAGATCAATTGCCTATTCAGTATGTATGTCACACGCCATGTTGGAGACGAGAGGCGGGCTCTTATGGAAAAGATGTTCGAGGTCTTAATCGTTTGCACCAATTCGACAAGGTAGAACTGGTTCATTTTGTAAAACCTGAAGATTCCTATGATTGCTTGGAACGGTTACGTGAACACGTAGAGCAATTGCTTCAAAAACTGGACTTACCCTACCGAACACTACTCATGTGTACGGGAGATATGGGCTTCACACAATCGAAAAAGTACGATATAGAAGTATGGAGTCCGGGTCAAGAACGATGGCTTGAAGTAAGCTCATGTTCTAATTTTGAAGCTTTTCAAGCCAGAAGAATGCAATTACGCTATCGGAAGGCAGAAAAAGAAACCGAAATACTTCATACATTAAATGGTTCAGGCCTTGCATTGCCCCGTGTGTTAGCCGCATTATTAGAAGCCTATCAAACCGAAAATGGAAGGATACGAGTCCCCGAGGTTTTAAAGCCCTATTTGAACAGAGAGTATCTCTAACTACTTACAAAGAAATATTCTTCCTCTCGAAAATTCAATAGGCGTTCTAGAATAGGGTCCATAGTATCAAATTGCATAAGATCGAGGCGCAATTTTTTGCCATTTCGAACGCCTTTCAAGTATTGACCGTAGTGTTTTTTCATGATAATGACTCCGTAGCGCTCTCCTTGATGTTCCACGGATAATCTCAGCTGCTCGGCACAAACCTCGAGTCGCTCTTGAAGGGAAACTTCAGGTTCGTATTCGCCATATTCCAGATAGTTTCTACACTGTTTAAATATCCATGGGTTTCCAATCGCACCTCTTCCTATCATGACGGCGTCTACTCCAGTAGTTTCGAACAGTTGTAAGGCTTTTTCAGGGCTAGTAACATCTCCGTTACCAATAATAGGAATATGTAAACCAGGAGTGTCTTTTAATTTTTTCAACCAACTCCAATCGGCATCTCCTTTGTATTTCTGTGCCCTTGTTCGTGCATGAACGGTAAGAGCTTGTACCCCCACCGACTGAAGCATAAGCGCGACTTCCTGTATTCTTATGGTAGATTCATCCCAACCTAATCGGGTTTTTACGGTTACGGGTTTCGAGTTCACAGCGTCCACCACAGTTCCTGCCATACGTTCCATCATGTCTAAATCTTTTAGACAAGCTGCTCCGGCACCTTTATTGACTACTTTGTACACCGGGCATCCAAAATTTATATCTACTACATCTGGATTACTCTGTTCGGCAACCTTAGCCGCACCGTACATCGCTTCTTCTCTACCCCCAAATATTTGAATACCCAAGGGGCGTTCTTTTTCGCTGAAGGTCATTTTATGAAGTGCAATATCCGAATCTCTTATGAGTGCCTCAGAACTAATAAATTCAGTAAACACCATATCGGCACCCATACTTCGGCAAATCTGCCGAAAAGGAGCATCTGAGACGTCTTCCATGGGTGCTAGGAAAAGAGGCCTATTGGCATCTTTGAATAGATTCTTAAATAATGTGTTAGAGCTCATAACCAAAGATACAAATTAGTTGGAATAGAATATTCACAGATCACGAGGAGTCAGACTAATGTTGTGATTTTTGTTAGTCATTTGATGCTAATACTGCTATATTTTGAATCTATACAGTACAATAAGATAAATAAACACTCATGGATACATCGAAGATTGAAGAACTACTAGGAGATGAGTCGGAGTACCTTCTCAATCACACCAGTAAAACAGTGACGAAAGATCAATTGATTTTACCTACACCGGATTATGTAGATCAGGTTTGGTATCATTCTGATCGTAGCAACCGAGTTTTAGGAAATTTACAATGGCTTATGGATTCGGGCCGTCTAGGGGGCACCGGATACCTTTCAATTTTACCCGTAGATCAGGGTATTGAGCACTCGGCTGGGGCTTCATTTGCTAAAAATCCAGATTATTTTGATCCGGAAAATATTGTCAAACTAGCCATCGAATCTGGTTGTAATGGAGTAGCATCTACGTTTGGAGCACTCCGTTCAGTTTCTAGAAAATATGCCCATAAGATTCCTTTCATTGTGAAAATTAATCATAATGAACTATTAACCTATCCAAATACATTTGATCAGATTATGTATGGCACTATCGATCAAGCGTACGATATGGGTGCGGCAGCGGTAGGTGCTACTATTTATTTTGGTTCTGCGGAATCTGCTCGTCAAATTCAGGAAGTAGCTCAAGCATTTGCCTATGCTCACGAATTAGGAATGGCTACTATTCTTTGGTGCTATACTCGAAATGATGCCTTCAAAGTAGATGGTGTGGACTATCATACCTCAGCTGATTTGACCGGACAGGCGAATCACATCGGTACCACCATTGGCGCGGATATTGTGAAGCAAAAACAGCCTACTAACAACGGGGGATACAAGGCACTGAATTCAGGTAATTCCTCTTATGGAAAACTAGATGATCGTATCTATACAGAATTAACCACTGACCATCCTATTGATCTTACTCGATATCAGGTAATTAATTCGTTTATGGGACGTGCTGGACTCATCAATTCTGGTGGGGCTTCCGGTTCTAATGACTTTGCCGATGCTGTAAAAACTGCTGTTATTAATAAAAGAGCAGGTGGTATGGGTCTAATAAGCGGAAGAAAAGCTTTCCAACGTCCACTAGGAGAAGGAGTTAAGTTACTTCAGATGATACAAGATGTCTACTTAAATGAAGATGTTACTATCGCCTAGATGTGCTTGCACTTCAGGTTATTTTTTTCAGCCTTGTAGGGTTTCCTGCAAGGCTTTTTTTTATACTAGAGTATGAACCAAAACCGCAATACCTTACATAGTCCAAATCAGATCATCTCAAAGAAGTATCTGATCTTTTCTATATCACTCAGCCTGGTAACCATGGCTGGGGTTATTTGGTACACCTATACTCCTGGAATTTTAGAGTATTTGGCACCCAAAAGATTACCTGGTCTAGTCATCGCCTTAGTGGTTTCTTTTTTACGTGTATGGTTCTCGGCCGCTAAAATCCGGTTTCTATCCGAAAAAACAATTAGCTGGTGGGGTGCTTTTCGTGTACAACTAAGTTGGGATTTTACTTCGGCCGTTACGCCTTCTACCATAGGAGGTGCCCCAATGGCTACTTATGCCATGACTAAGGAAGGACTAAAGTTGGGTGAATCTACGGCAATTATACTTTACAGTGTGTTGTTAGATCAAATTTGGTTTGCTATTGCTATTCCTATTCTACTGTTTGCAGGTATTTATCTTGATGTAGTACCACCAGAAGTCGGGTTTATAGGAGAGGCATCCATGCTGGTACTCTATGTGGCCTTACTATCCTATGCTTCGGTGCTTGCGTATGGGGTTTTAATTAACCCTGCTGCCATCTCCAAAATCATTAAATGGGTTGCCAAATTACCATTCTTAAGAAGATATAGAGAAAAAATTGACCACGAGGCCATTAACCTCGAACAATATGCACATCAATTAAAAGGTAAACCATTTCGGTTCATTTTACAGGCCTTCTACTATTCAACCATGTCCTGGTTGGCTCGTATAGCCTTAGCTCCAATTGTTATTTTAAGCTTATTACCTGCTCCTGAATTGTTATCCGTACTCAGAAGCCTTGCCATGAATTTGGCCTTTCTTGTGGTGCCTACTCCTGGAGGAAGTGGTGGGGTAGAAGGTTTGTTTGTACTCTTTCAAGGGCCCTTAATCTCACGAGAAGCCTTCATTGGTTTAGCCTTATTCTTATGGAGAATTATCAGCTATTACATCACCATAGGTTTTGGAATGATGGCCACCACCTGGTATGTAAATAAAGAGGTTCAAGACCTAAAACGTACCTAAGCATTAAAAAAACGTTACTTTTCACGAACATGGCGAAATCTCAACAATTTTATATTTGTAGTTCTTGTGGTCACGAATCTCCCAAATGGTTAGGCAGTTGTCCCGGTTGTAAAGAGTGGAATAGCTTTGTTGAAGAAACACGCATGACTTCAGCAGCCAAAACACATAAAGCAAAAATTGAGGGTCTGGATTCTACTGGCTCAGATCAACCACAAAAATTGGCTGATATTCAATCAGAAGCCGAAAGCCGATTTTATACGAAAATAGAAGAGTTCGATAGGGTTTTAGGTGGAGGATGTATGCGTGGTTCGTATGTTTTGTTAGGAGGGGCTCCTGGTGTGGGTAAAAGTACTTTAACTTTACAAATTGCCAAGGCAAATTCGACCCTGAAAATCTTGTACTGTGCGGGTGAAGAATCGGTTATGCAAATTAAGCAGAGAGCATTGAGAATGGGTGTTCAATCCGAAAACCTATGGTTAATCAATGAGACTCGGATTGAAGCTATTATCCAACAAGCACAGAACCTGAGCCCAGATTTATTAATCGTAGACTCTATTCAGACTGTTTATCGGGACGAGCTCAGCAGTATGCCAGGTAGTGTTCAACAAGTCAAAGAATGTGCGGCATTGCTTCAACAGTTGGCAAAAAAATCTCAATTAGCCATAATGATCATTGGTCATATCACCAAAGAGGGAGATTTGGCTGGCCCTCGTGTACTGGAACATATGGTCGATACGGTCTTGCAGTTCGAAGGTGATGATCAATACAGTTATCGTTTGTTGAGGAGTATAAAAAATCGTTTTGGTCCCGCTCATGAAGTGGGCGTGTTTGAAATGAAGTCGGACGGTCTTGAAGAGGTGAAGAATCCATCGGCCTATTTTTTGTCTGAGCGTAATGAAGCTATTTCGGGAAGTGCCATCAGTTGTGTTTTGGAGGGGTCTAGACCAATTCTTATTGAAATTCAGGCTCTGGTGAGTCCTAGTGCCTATGGAACACCACAGAGAACGGTAAGTGGGATGGATAGGAACCGGGTTCTTTTATTATTAGCGGTACTAGAAAAGCGGACGGGCTTTCGATTTTCAGATAAAGATGTCTATGTAAATGTAGCTGGTGGTTTTAAAATTAAAGATCCTGCCTCGGATTTAGCCCTATGTATGGCATTGGTTTCATCGCTATTAGACATACCATTGAATCATCAAGAAATGTGGCTCTCGGAGATAGGATTAGGAGGGGAGTTGCGCAAGGTTGCTCAATTAGAGCGTAGACTCAAAGAAGCACAAAAACTGGGGTATAAGCAGGGCTATGAAGCAGGGAAAAAAGGTTCAAAGCCTCAACTTTCCGATATCGTTACTACCTTAGCAAGAGCTTAGTGTATTGACTATGGGGCAAAAAAAACCCCGGAAAATCCAGGGTTTTTGATGTGATAAACAATCGTTGGAGAAACTAGAAGTTTTCTCTTTGACGTCGACGCTGCTCACGGACGGCCTTTTTCATGGCTTCCCGTCGTTCAATAGATGGCTTGGTAAACTGTTGACGATCCTTATATTCATTAAGAATTCGAGAACGAGTCACCATCTTTTTGAAACGATTAATCGCGCGTTCAACGCTTTCGTTGTCTTTAACTTCAACGCCTAGCATTGAGCCTCACTTCCTTTCATTTTATTATTTCTCATTATTGAGAGAACCAAATATAACGGTTTTTGGCTTAGAGTGAAAGAAAATAGTAGGAACGAAGTTCGAGTTGAGCGATACATCCTAAACCACTTTGTTTAAAATCCATTTTGGATCTAGCCACTCGGGATTCAAGCCTAAACCAAAAAGTGCATAATCATACTTGGATGGATCGGAGGGGTCTAGGAATACCAACTCCTTTTGTAGTTCAAGTACCGCTTTCCAGTCATTTTGATTTCGAGTGATTAGCCCTAACTTTCTACTTTGCCTAGCCACATGCACATCAAGTGGAATATAGATTTCCGACGGATCCATAAAGCTCATACTCTTTACATCCACAGGCCCGTCCCTCAAAGTCCATCGCAAATACATGTACAATCGTTTACATGACCCACCTTTTTCAGGGTTCGAAATATGCCTTCGAGTTCTGTTTGGAATTTCAGGATAAAAAGAGAAGAATTTTTCATGAAACACCCCCATTAATGGGCGTATTTCACTCTTGGCCTGTTCATAACATGCAAGCCAGAATGACTCAAAGTTCCCATATTGTTGAAGTATGGATTGCATGGTTTTGACCAACCAATACATGTCTTCATCATTAAAAGTTCTGTGTTTGAACCCTCTGAGATGTTTAAAATCCTGTTCGGTGAAATTCCCAATAAATTCCACAGGTTTATACGATAGTCTCGATAAAAAATCATCCACCTTGGAAATCACAATTGAACGTTTACCCCAAGCCATGGTGGCCGTAAAAAATCCTGCTACATTGATATCATCGGCATCTTGAAAGGCATGCAGGAATTGGATGGGATCGGAGTCGATATATTCCGGTTTCTCCATCCTATCTACCCATTGGTCTAGAGTAGGTTTAAGCTTAAGTAACTGATTCCGAGAACGTTTACGCAAACTCATCAATTAAAGCTAGGGTTAGCATGCGGTTTGCTTTCGGAAAGGGGTAGTTTGTGAGTTCTTCCACTGGAATCCATCGAATCTGTTGACTGGCTTTAGGCTTGGGTTGTTGTTTAGAATCTGCCAATGAGCATAGAAAAGCGGTCATGTGAATACTAAAGTGTGAATAGGCGTGATCAAGTTGCATAAACTCATTTAGAATGGTTATCTCTACTCCTAATTCTTCTTTAATTTCGCGCAATAAGGCATCTTCAATGCTCTCATTCGATTCTTGTTTACCTCCAGGGAATTCCCAGAGGCCGCCAAGCATGGCTTCATTTGGTCTTTGTGCAATGAGTAGTTCATTATTTTCATTCATAATGATGGCAACGGAAATCTGATGATGAGGGCGCTTCGCTTTTTTTGAAGCATAGGGAATCACATCCGTTTTCGATTCGCTATATGCCACACATTGGACCGAAATGGGACAGCTTTCACAATTAGGCCGATGAGGAGTGCATACAGTAGCCCCTAACTCCATAATTGCCTGATTAAAATCATCGGGAGCTTGTCCTATAATCCATTCATCCACTACCTTTTGAACCCTACTACGAGTAGAGTTTTTACGGGTATCTTCCTCAAGACCTAAGTAGCGGCAAACAACCCGAATTACATTCCCATCCATAACGGCATGTTCTAGCTTGAAGGCAATGCTAGAGATTGCAGCAGCGGTATAAGGTCCAATCCCGGGAAGTGAAAGTAATTCCTGATAACTAGCGGGTAACTTTCCTCCAAAATCACTTATAATTTGCTTTGCGGCCTTATGAATATTACGTGCTCGACTATAATATCCCAGTCCTTCCCAAAGCATCAATACATCATGTTGGTCCGCTAAGGCTAGATGCTCAACGGTTGGAAAGGCAGTAATAAACCGCTCAAAATAGGGGAGTGCTTGGTCCACCCTCGTTTGTTGCAGCATGATCTCAGATATCCAAATATAGTAGGGATTCTTAGTTTCCCGCCAAGGCATAGGTCTGTGCTCCTTTTGGTACCAGCTAAGTAAGCTTGGAACGTTTGGAACCTGTGCGGCTAGAGAATCACTCATTGTCTCTTGGGAGATCAATCACTTGAAGTTCCACATCCACTGAGCTGGCCGCTCCAAGCGCATCGGTAGCAATAACTTTAAAGCGATGTTTACCCAAGTCTTTTTCTTTTGGGGTCCATTGCAGTAGTCCTGTTTTTTCATCTAATCGGGCTCCCTCTGGCAAATCAACGCCTAGGAATCTAACCATAGAGGCGCCCTGATGTCTAGACTCTGGGTCTAGGGCTGTATAACGTACTTCATAGGCATCACCCATTACCAAAGTACTGGTTCGAATAGGACTCATGCGCGGTGGAGCATTGAAGCTTGGAACATCTACTTGAATAAAGGTGCTATCGATTAATCCATTAGAAGTGGTTGCAATGATTTGAAAGCGGTGCATACCTATCTGGTTAAATTGGGGCTGCCAATACATCCCATTACCTTTAATCTGAAGACCCGCAGGAGCATCTTTCACACTGAAACGAACCGCATTATTGGGCCAATTTTCTTGGGTTGATATACCTAAAATTACAGGATAGGGGTAGGGGACAACCTGAGGAGGATAGGGCACAATAGATAAAGAGGACGGCAAGGTTTTCATTCTATCCACCCCCGCATGGGTGGTATCCGATACCGATGAAATTTGGCTTCCTTTCGGACGAAGCTGCCCAAGTAGTCCAAATTCATGTAACCAGAGTTGAGCATCATTACCGGTAAGTAAATAATTGGCTTGTGCATCTTTTTTCCACCTTTGTAGTCCTTTGGTTGGATGATAGCGCCATAACTCTGATGCACCCATATGGATAACCTGAAGGTATAAATCACTTTCAAACCGAGTGATATTACTAATAGGTGCGCCCAAATCTATATCCATTAGTTCTGAGCCTTGAGAAGTGATGCGAAACATAAACCCATCTTTATTGGAACCATAGAAAGTATTACCAACCAAATAGATTTGTTGTATGCTCGAGTCGATTTCAATCTTATTTACCCATTGAAGGGTGTCTTGATCGGAAGGCCAACTAAAATGATGAAGATTACCAGGAGTTAACACAAAAAGTTGATGCGAATTTGGAACAGATACCAAATCCAAGACGGGGTCTCGTTTAAGTTCTTCATGGGCGATGGTCTGGACTTCCGAATCAAAACTCTCGGGAGTACTTACATCTAATACACCTAAACCTTGATCTCCCATGGCCAAATACACGTAATTTCTTACCCTTGCAATTCCTAAGGGTTCTTTCGGTAAAAAAGTAGACGAATACACTCCCAAAACAGAGGTGGGTTCCAAAATTGTCAGCCGGGTGCTATTGCCATATAAATAGGCAAAGCGAATGTCACTTTCTATAATACTGCCCCTCTTTTGCATGCCGTTATTGGTATAGAGCCATTGTGCTTTTTTTCCGGGTTGAATACGAAACACGGCCAATCCTTCACTTTCCGATAACACATAGAGATGACTAGCACTGGCAGAAATGGTACGCACATTTGAGATATTCATCTCAGAAATGAATTCCACTCCAGTATCCTCTGTAGTGCTTGAAGTCGAAGGGGTGTTGAGCGGGTTTTCTTCAAGTGACCGCTGAGCCCAAAGGTCGGCCGTTGTGAAAACTAGAAGGAGTCCAACCAACAGGTTAATCATGGGGGTGATATTTTTTTGATCCATATGTAAAGGTACTAATTCTTTTGCATTGGATAGAGGTTAAATCACGATAACCAGCCTTGTTTTTTATACCAACCTAAAGTATTTGTTAAGCCCTCTTCGAGATTAACAGAAGGAGAGTATCCCCAATCTCTTCGGGCCTTATCGGAGTTACAAACCCAGTTTTGACTTAGCTCTTGAGCTTTTTCTACGTTTAAAGGGGGGTAACGCTTCAGCATTGGAGCGGTTAGTTCCGATAATCTGGCAACCGTAAACAAAAGGGACTTTGGGATGGGAATTTTCAGATAGGATTTACCTAAAATATTCGCACTGGTTGAAAATATTTGTTCCCAAGAATAAGCGTCTTTTTCACCCCCTACGAAATAAGTGTGAATACCAGGAGTCGTCCACTTGATACTCTTGCAAATTCCTTCTACTAAATCTTTCACATGAATAAGAGAAAGGTTTTCTTGCTGAAAGGGGCCTATAATGGGTGCTATTCTCATATTCAATGCTTTAAAAAGACCAAAAATATCTGTTTCACGAGGTCCGTACACCGCTGGTGGTCGTAGAATTTTAATGCTCAGATTGGGGTAGGAATTTGATTGCTCAAAATGTTCTCGGAGTCGTTGCTCCATCATCATTTTAGACCGGCCATATCCGCTTATGGGATGCATAGCAGAATCTTCCGTAAGCGCATGGGCATCTGCATTTGAAGGGCCTACGGCCGCAAGGGAGGAAAGTACGACTACATTTTTTACCCCAAATTCAGCCGCCATTTCAACCAGTCGAATGGTGGCATCCACATTGGCTTGTATAAAACTCTCCAAATTAGGGGCATGTAGAATTGCTGCGCAATGAAACAGAACGTCTATACCTTCCAGATGCGGCCCTATGGCATCAATCTGCTCTAACGTTCCATGAACGGGGGTATAGGCTAAGCCTTTAAGCCATTTTTCTTGTGTTCGTACAAGGGCTTTGGTTTCCTCTACTTTTGGATTAGAGAGAAGAGATTCTACTAAATGGCTTCCAACAAAACCGGTTCCACCAGTAACAAAGGCTTTCATAAATGTGTATATTTAAAGATTGTTAGTCTGTCGAGTAAACAGCATTTGTTTTTCCCTCTCACTAACATAATACTAAGAAGAAAATACAAAGAAGCCATCGGCTTGTAAACCATTACACATTCACCGTTAGTCGATAACCTACATCTTACTGCCGAATGAAACCACTTAGAGTTGCCTTATTTTCGGGCAATTATAATCATATACGAGATGGAGTGGCCTTGACACTCAATCGCCTGGTTCATCACTTAGAGCAGGAATCTATTGCGGTGAAAATTTTCGCGCCCAGTAGCCAACAACCTGCTATTGTACCCCATGCCGGGGAGTTGATCGTTACCCCTTCAATTTCCATGCCCGTTCCGGGAAGGAAAGAATATCGAGTGGCCACCCATTTCCCTAGAAAAGATCGCCGAGAACTGGCCGCTTTCAACCCGGACCTTATTCATATAGCGACCCCAGATGGTTTGGGTATTGGTGCTCTGAAATGGGCAAAGAAGCATAAAGTTCCTGTTGTAAGTTCGTATCACACCCATTTCCTGAGTTATGTAGATTACTACAAATTATTCTTAGGGCCAGTTAAATGGCCTTTTAAGAAAATGATGCAATGGTTTTACCCTCAGTGTGAAAGAACCTATGTACCCACGCAATCCATGATCGATGAACTGGCTCGAGAGCACATACATGGTCACATGAAAATATGGGCTCGTGGAATTGATACGGACAGTTTCAACCCGAAAAAAAGAGATGAAGAGTGGAGACGTTCGGTGGGAATTGCAGACGATGAATTGGTGGTGAGTTTTGTGTCTCGTTTGGTTTGGGAAAAAGAGCTTCGAACCTATATAGAAAGTGTGCGAAGCCTTCAAAAAGAGTTCCCGAAGGTGCGCGCTATGGTAGTTGGGGATGGGCCTGCTATGAAGGAAGCTCAAAAATTATTACCCAATGGAATTTTCACAGGATTTTGCAGCGGTGATAATCTCGCTCGGGCATACGCAAGTTCGGATATATTTTTGTTTCCTTCCTTTACCGAAACATTTGGAAATGTTACCCTTGAAGCCATGTCGAGCGGATTGCCTTGTTTAGTGGCTGATGCCATTGGATCCCGCTCGCTGGTCATTGACGGGCAAAACGGATTTTTGGCTAAAGCTGGTGATTTATCGGATTTTATTACCAAGCTCAGGATTTTAATTGAAGATGCGAGTTTGCGAGAGCAAATGGCTCAGCAATCTAGGGTTATGGCGATGAATTATCAGTGGAGTTCCATTAATCAAGCTCTGGTTGAAGACTATTATAAGGTCATTGATGAATACGCCATAAAGCATAAAAAGAGTACTTAATGACCCAAAAAATTCATTCAGATAGAAGGCAACATGAGAGCTCTAAGGGTCCGTTACGCGTACTTTACATCTCTCATTCACATCCGCCAGAAGATGCGCCCCTGGATAACATGGGGGGGATGCAAAGAGTGAGTGTGCAACTATCCGAATCCCTTGCGCAGGATTCATCCATTCAGCTGCGGTGCCTTGTCCAAAAAACAGCATGGAAAGGGATTGAAATAAAGACCATCGGCTTTCTATTAAAGCTCCTAATTTTACTTCCTCGGGTTGAAAGGGAGTGGAAACCAGATGTGATCCTTTTTTCATCGATGGTAACAGCAAGTATGGCACGATGGCTTAGAAAACGGGTCGATGTTCCCATGGTTACCATTAATCATGGGCAGGATGTAACCATGCCTTATGGGTGGTACCAGCGACATGTCCGAAAGATATTTGAAGCCATTGATGGAGTCATTTCAGTATCCTCGGCAACCCGAGAAGCCAGTATTGAAAGGGGGATGTTGGCAAGCAAAGGGGTTGCTTTACCCAATGGTATTCATGTGAACGATTTTCTTCCTAAGGGTGAGAGTGAATGGTCAGTGGATAGCGTTAAACAACTCCTAGAGATACCAGAAGCGCAGGCAAAGCGTAGGATTAAAGAATTAAAAGCTTCGGCTAGAGCTGGATTGGAACGTCAACTTGGTATATCCCTTGGCGCTGAGCCGTTATTACTTTCGGTGGGTAGGCAAGTCAAACGAAAAGGGCATGCCTGGTTTATAGAAGAAGTGTTGCCCAAAATGGATGATGCCTGTAATTATATACTCATTGGAGATGGGCCCGAACATCAACGAATACAGGATATTTTGAAGCAAAAAGCATCTTTGTTTCGGGAAAAAGGAATTAGGGTTTACGTACTCGGTAGACAAGAAGATGATGTAGTCCACAAGGCCTATGCGGCATCCGATCTATTTCTGATGCCCAATATAAAGGTACCAGGTGATATGGAGGGTTTTGGCATCGTTCTACTAGAAGCTAATATCCATTTTACTCCCGTACTTTGTGCCGATTTGGAGGGGATGAGGGATGTTGTTGAGCAAGGCGTTAATGGGTATAAAGTGCCTACTAAACAAATCGATGAGTATGTTAAGTATATAGATATGGTAATACGTGCCAAGCAACCCGAACAATTAGCTTATCAAGCGTTTATAACGGTTTGGGAAAAATTCACATGGAATAGGGTGACGAAGCAATATATTCAGTATCTTTATCAAGTTTCATGAGATAGTTCATTTGTAAAACTATACTAGAGATCAGCACGAAGCACCCAGCTTTATTTGATACCTTGTGCAGACTAATTATATTACAACATTTACCACCTAACTGAATTTTAGTTAATGGCTGAAACAACTCCTTTAGTACGGTCAGATATCTTCGAGAAGGCCTTTGGGTTTACCAAGGCAGACGAGGTTAAGGCAATGGGTTTATACCCTTATTTTAAGCCATTAGAAGCTACTGATGGCACTATTGTCGAAATCGAAGGTAATGAAGTTATTATGGCAGGCTCAAATAATTATTTGGGCTTAACCAATGACCCCAGAACCATTGAAGCGGCAAAAAATGCATTGGTAAAGTATGGGACAGGCTGTACAGGTTCACGATATTTAAATGGTACCCTTGATATTCACTTAGAGTTGGAAGATCGCTTGGCTTCATTCATGCAGAAAGAGTCCTGTGTTCTTTTTAGTACCGGTTATCAAACCAATGAGGGATCCATTCAAACGATCGCAGGACGAAACGATATCATTTTCTCTGATAAAGACAATCATGCCTGTATCGTGGTTGGAACTCAATGTTCAGTGGCCAAAACAGTGAGATATCAGCACAATGATATGGATCATTTACGACGCCTATTAGAAAAAGCGGATCCTGAGGCTGGTAAAATCATTATTAGTGATGGAGTATTTTCTATGTCGGGTACCATTGCGAAAATACCCGATTTAATACAGTTATCACAAGAATTTGGAGCCCGATTGTATTTGGATGATGCTCATGCTGTTGGAGTAATTGGAGAAGGAGGTAGAGGTTCGGCATCTACTTTTGGAAGTCTCGATCAGGTTGATTTAGTCAGTGGAACCTTCTCGAAATCATTTGCTTCCCTTGGAGGATTTTTAGTTGGTAAGCGAGAAGTTATCGAATACATAAGGCATCACTCACCTGCACACATCTTTAGTGCATCTATGCCGCCTGCTAATGTGGCTACAGTCTTGAAGGCTATGGATATTATGGAGGAAGAGCCTTGGAGGTTAACGCGATTAAATGAAATTTCAACCTATATGCGTACCGAGCTTCGTAAGTTAGGTTTTAATGTATGGACTTCAGAAACACCCATTATACCCATTGTAATAGGCGAGATGATGATGTGTTTCCAGTTTTGGAAAGATCTGTTTGAAGCAGGTGTGTATGCCAATGCCGTCATTCCGCCAGCCGTACCTGCTGGTCAATCGTTACTCAGAACTAGTTATATGGCTTCACATACCGATGAACATTTGGACAGAATTCTCGAAGCATTCCGTAAAGTGGGTTTGAAGCATGGAATTATTGATCAAAATGGAAATTCATTAGTCTCCTAGGTACGCCATGGCATCGAGTGGTATAACCTTTGTAAGTTCCGACCAAGAAAAAAAGGAATTTGTAGAATTTCCGTATCAACACTATGCAACCGATGGTTTTTTTGTTCCTCCCCTACGATCTGAACAAAAAAAATTAATAGACACCGAGAAAAACCCATTTTTTAAGCAAGCCAGAATGGCCATGTTTTTGGCAGAGCATAATGGTAAACCTGCTGGCAGAATTGCAGCTGTGGTTGATGATAGGTTCAACAAGCAACATGGATTAAATACGGGCCATTTTGCTTTTTTTGAATGTATAGATCATCAGCCTACCGCCGATTTAATGTTTCGAGTAGCGGAAGATTGGTTAAAAGAACAAGGGGTGGAAGAAGTCTTAGGCCCAACCAATCCTGGTATGATGGATATTTTGGGTTTTCTGGTAGATGGTTTTGATAAATACCCCTACATCATGATGCCTTATACCAAGCCTTACTATGAAAAATTAGCCTTAAATGCGGGCTATACAGGGGTTAGAGACTTATTAGCTTTTGTGGTAGATAAGGAAAGTGTAGACTTCGATCGTATGAGAAAAGCCAAAGCAATGATCATGCGTAGATATCCAGAGATTACCATTCGTGCCGTATCCTTAAAGCGTATTTCGGAAGAGGTTAAAATAGTGCGGGATATTTACAATGAGGCTTGGAAGAATAATTGGGGGTTTTTACCCTTGACCATAGAGGAATTAAGTGGATTAGCCAAAGAATTTAAAATGGTGCTAGATGATGATTTCGCCCATATAGCAGAGTGGGAAGGCAAGCCTGTGGGTTTTTCGATCGCCTTACCAGATTTAAATCAAGTTTTCAAAACCATGAATGGGAATCTTTTGCCCTTTGGATTTATAAAATTTCTGTGGGGTAAGCGCAAAATTAATCGTATCAGAACCGCTCTTATGGGCATACTTCCCGAGTATCAGGGCAAAGGAATAGATGCTTTATTCCATCAACGAACTATTGAACGTGCACTAGAACGAAATTTTGTTGAATCCGAGTTGAGTTGGGTGTTAGACAACAATACCGAGATGATTCATGTGGCCGAGCGTTTAGGGGCACGAATCGATAAGCGTTACCGGATGTATGCCAAAAAACTAGAAGTATAATCAAATAAGACAATACGCATGTTTCGAATAGAAAAGGACTCAATGGGGGAAATTAAGGTTCCTCAGAATGCTAAATATGGAGCTCAAACTCAAAGAGCGGCCGATAATTTCCCAATTAGTGGTATTGGCTTTAATCGTGCTTTCATACAAGCTTTGGGTATTATTAAGTCATCTGCAGCGAAAGCGAATCTGAGTCTTGGTTTACTGGATCCTGAAGTATCCGAAGCTATACAACAGGCTTGTAAACAAATTATAGATGGTTCACTTGATAGTGAATTTGTAATAGATATTTTTCAAACAGGTTCAGGAACCTCGAGTAATATGAATACCAACGAGGTGGTATCGCATGTGGCAAACGAGGAGAATCCTACGTTAAAGACGCCCGTGCACCCTAATGATCATGTAAATTTTGGGCAGAGTTCTAATGATGTAATACCTACAGCTATACGAATTTCCTCCGTGGTACAAATTCAGCAACAACTATTGCCGGCATTGGAATATCTAGCTTCTGCATTTGATGCGAAAGGTGCTGAGTATGCCCATGTGGTTAAAACGGGTAGAACGCACTTGATGGATGCTATGCCTGTTACCATCGCTCAACAGTTTAGTGGATACTCACGGCAATTGCGCTTAGGTATTGATCGAATTACAGATGCTTTAGAACGGTTAACCGAGTTACCTCAAGGTGGAACGGCTGTAGGAACGGGAATCAATACAGATGCCAAATTTGGAGAACTATTTGCCCAAGAAGTGACAATCGAAACAGGTTATAGATTTAAAGAAGCCAAAAACCACTTTGAAGCTCAAGCTACTGTAGATGCACCGGTTGAAATGAGTGCTCAGCTTAAGACCGTTGCCGTGGGTATGATGAAAATGGCTAATGATCTTCGGTGGATGAACTCTGGCCCCAATAGCGGTTTAGGAGAAGTACAATTAGCGGCGCTTCAACCTGGTTCTTCCATTATGCCAGGCAAAGTAAATCCTGTGATTGAAGAGTCGGTTGCCATGGTTTGTGCTCAGGTTATAGGAAATGACACCACCATAACCATAGCAGGACAATCGGGTAATTTTGAGCTTAATGTTATGTTACCAGTAGTCGCACACAATTTATTGCAGTCTATTGAAATACTTGCCAATGCGGCTCGTAATTTTGCAGATAAATCCGTGTCGATATTAACTGTGAGAGAAGACGTCATTGCCGATAAAGTTGGTAGAAATCCAATATTGGTTACGGCGCTTAATCCACTCATTGGCTATGATCTAGCTGCCAAAATTGCAAAAAAAGCGTATGCAGAAAATAGACCACTTATGGATGTAGCCAAAGAAATGACCGACTTGAGTGATCAAGAGCTTATTGCTGCGCTGGATCCTATGAAGATGACCTTAGGTGGTTTTACAGAATAGTCGGCTAAAATACTTTTATCGTTGCAAAGTGTGCGTTATATTGAAAGGGTCATCAAGTATTGGACTCTAATCTAGGTCTGTGTGCAAATAATTCTTTATCTAAGTAATGTCTGAAACATCTACTCAACAGAAACAATCTCGTTTTTCAAAAAAGAAGAAAGAAGAGATTCTGTCCGACTATCATCTAGGTTGGCTCAGTAGGCATGTTTCTCTGGTGGGTAGAAAGGAGGTTTTATCGGGCAAGGCTAAATTTGGTATTTTTGGAGATGGTAAAGAACTTCCTCAATTGGCTATGGCTAAAGCTTTTCGCCCTGGAGATTTTAGAAGTGGGTATTACCGTGATCAAACCTTCATGTTTGCCATTGGAGAGGCTACCATAGAACAGTTTTTCGCTCAGTTATACGCCCATCCAGATGTCGCTTTTGACCCTTTCTCAGCCGGAAGGCAAATGAATGCTCATTTTGGATCACGCTTTGTGGATGATCAAGGTCAATGGATCAAACAAGTTGACAATAAAAATACCGTTTCTGGTATATCTCCAACGGCTGGTCAAATGGCGAGGATTACAGGATTGGCACAAGCTTCAAAAATTTATAGAAGCCAAAAAAGTCTTCAAACCGAAGAGTGGCGGAGATTTTCTGATTTTGGTAATGAGGTGGTATTTGGAACTATTGGAGATGCAAGTACCTCAGAAGGGGTCTTTTGGGAAACCATGAATACCTTAGGGGTACTCCAAGTCCCCGCTGTTATTTCTGTTTGGGATGATGGTTATGGGATTAGCGTACCCAAAAAATTTCAAACAACGAAAGAAAGTATTTCACAAGCCCTAAGTGGACTTCAGCGTAGTTCAACTTCTGAAGGAGTTGAAATAATCACGGTAAAGGGATGGGATTACGAAGACCTCGTAGCAACCTATGAACATGCTGCTGAACTAGCTCGAAATCAACATATTCCCGTATTGGTTCATGTTGAAGAATTAACCCAGCCTTTGGGGCATTCAAGTTCGGGTTCTCATGAGCGCTATAAAACAAAAGAGCGTTTGGAATGGGAGGCAGACTATTGTTGCTTAGTTCAGTTTAAAAAATGGATTCTAGCAAAAAAATTAGCCTCTGAAGAAGAATTAGATAGCATTGAGGCTGAAGCTCAAAAAGAAGCCCTTCAAGCCAAACAAGATGCATGGCAAGCATACATTCAGCCCATTAAAGCCGAACGTGATCATGTATTATCTCTTTTGAATGCCTTAGTTGGCGAATTATCAGAGGCTGATCAAAGTCAGAAAACTGAGATTGAAGCTATAATTCGCAGACTAAAATCCACCCCAAATCCTATTCGAAAAGATGTGATTTCAAGTATTCATAAGGCTTTTCGTAAAACCAGATCTACGCAATCCACTTCTAAAAAGGACTTACAAGCGTGGTTAGATACCCTTCAAGAGTTGAATCACGATCGATATCACACTCATTTGTACTCCGAGACTCCTAAGTCACCACTTCTTGTGGCTGAGCTGGCCCCCACTTATGATAAAAAGGGGGGTATGGTTGACGGGCGAATTATTGTTCGCGATAATTTCCGAGCGCTCTTTAAAAAGTATCCCGAATTGGTAGCATTTGGTGAAGATGTTGGGGCATTGGGTGACGTTAATAAGGGCTTAGAAGGGTTGCAGGATGAATTTGGTGTCGACCGCATTATGGATACTGGGATACGAGAATCTACAATTATTGGTCAGGGTATTGGTATGGCCATTCGGGGGCTGCGACCGATACCAGAGATTCAGTATCTGGATTACATTTTCTATGCCTTATTTGTACTTACAGATGACTTGGCTAGTTTGCGTTATCGAACAAAAGGAGGGCAGGCATCACCTGTAATTATTCGTACAAGAGGCCATCGTTTAGAAGGAATTTGGCACTCTGGTTCACCTATGTCGGCACTTTTGGGGAGTTTGAGAGGAGTTCATTTGTGTGTGCCTCGCAACCTCACGGAGGCAGCTGGTTTCTATAACACGCTTCTTCAAGGAGATGATCCCGCCATTGTTGTTGAACCCTTGAATGCCTATAGAATGAAAGAGGCAAGACCTAAAAATTTAGGTGAATATACCATTCCACTAGGGGTTCCTAATGTCGTACAAAAAGGAAATGATTTAACCATAGTATCCTATGGTTCCACCTTAAATTTGGTTGAATCAGTTCTACCCGAACTCCAAGAACTAGGAGTGGAGGTAGAATTAATCGATGCGCGTACATTACTTCCATTTGATATAAAGGGAGTAATTCGGGAATCAGTGGCTAAAACCAATCGGTTATTGCTGATAGATGAAGATGTACCCGGTGGAGCTACGGCTTATATGCTTCAGCAACTTATGGATGTGCATAAGATATTCTATCTATTGGATGCGGCACCCGTCTGCCTCTCGGCAAAAGCTCATAGACCGGCTTACTCATCGGATGGTGATTACTTTTCTAAGCCTAATGCAGAAGATATTATTCAGGCCGCATATAACCTTGTGAGGGAATCGAATCCCGAGGCCTATCCTCCAATATTCTAAAGAAGCCCACATCAATTAGATTCCCAATCTCCAACTTTAGGTTTCAGACAGGCTGTAACTGATTGAAGCTAACGATGAAAAGCTATTCAATGATCATATCGCCATTGCGTGCTTTCAAGTTAAAATAGTGAAAGCTCAGTGCTACCTGAAATACAATAGTTGTTAACGAGCTTAGGACGGCAAAGAATCCCATACTAAGTGTTCTGAAAAAATTCCCGATAGCCCCATCGCCCATTCCTAAATTGTCATAGGCAATGAGTAGAAAACTATTTGGGATTTCTATTATAGAACCGTAGACAAAAGAAAAAAGAATTAGTAATAATATGAGCCCAATAGTTGGCCAGAATTGATAGGTGGTTAATTTCCAGCTATCAACAAAACTGTCCGAGAATGAGCGATTTTCTAATAGATAAGCTTGAAAAACGACACATAATTTAGGTCCAATGAAGAAAAAGGGAAGAACAAAAAACAGTATGGAGAGCCCAAGTACCATTGAAAACCCAGCATATAAAATTGAAAACAATGCTATTTTTGGAACTAGAGACGCAATATCTTCAGGTCCAAACTCGATGGACTCTCTAGTGCGCTTCACATGTTCTAATATAATAACGATTGAAGTTGCCTGCGTAATCACTCCAGATAGAATGACTAAAGGGTATAATCCACCCAACATGTCATTGATCGAATTTTGGGCACTAAGCTGAATCCAGAAATCCCCAGAATCCATAAGGGCTTGAACGTTTTCTAATGGTAGCTTGGATAATAAAAAATGATGCAATAAGAGTAGGGGAGCGGCAAAAAGCATCCAAATCCCTAATAAATGCTTTCCATGAATAGCTAAATAATCATAGGTGTCTTTTAGCGTATCTGAAATATCTCGAGCGGTGTACATCATATTATTTTTAAATGTATTCTTTAGATATTGCTCATTAAAATATCCAAGCCTAGAAACAACCATATAATGGGTAAATAGGCAATGGATGCAAACATGAGTGCTCTAGCACGTTGATGGGATCGGTTCTGTAAAAATTTCAACCCGTAAAAGAGAAACATAATACCCGCTAGAGCGCTTGTATAGGCAAAGAGTTCACTGGCATAGCCTAGTGAAAATAGCGCATAATTAACCCCAAAGAGAAATAGTATACATAGTAAACCATACCATGCGGTTTTGATGCCAGCTTCATCGTGCTTAGGAAGCATTTTAAAACCAGCTCCTGAGTAGTCATCTTTACAAACCCAAGCAATGGCCATGACATGAGGGATTTGCCAGAGGAATACAATGCCAAAAAGTATCCACATTCCTGGGTCGCTAATGGTTCCTGTAGCGGCAGCCCAACCTCCTACAGGTGGAAGTGCTCCAGGAACTGCACCAATAACAATATTGAAAGCTGAAATTCGCTTCAAGGGTGTATAGGCTTTTAAATAGATGAGTGTCGTTGTTAGTGATACCAGTCCTGCTATAGGGTGGGTAAGAAACACCAAATAAGCCAGTCCAGCGAAGATTAGACTTAGTGAAAAGAATCGACCTTCGGTTGCCGATATTCTCTGCGTAGGTAAAGGACGTGATTTGGTCCGATTCATGAGCCCATCTAAGCCTCGCTCTAGAAATTGATTATGAGCGGCGGTTCCCGCTGCAATCATATAGGTCCCAATGATGGCGTGTAGCAGTAATACAAGGTCTATGCTAGACTGACTACCTAAGATAAAACCCATAATCATACTGATAAGAACCGTAAGGGTAATACCAGGCTTTGTTAAGGCATAATAGTCGGCTAGTTTAGCACCAAGTTTTGACGAAATAGACAACTTATTTTCGATGATATTCAAGCAAATAAATGTTCTTAGGCGTATTTTTGTACTCACTAAAAATACTGAATAATCAGTTTAATTGTAGCTTAAAAGAACCGGTGTACGTATGAAATTGAATTTTTATCAAAAGACCGCTATCAGTACCGTTGGGGCTACCTTATTTTTAATTATGGTTGGTGGAATTGTTCGAGCTTCTGGGGCGGGATTAGGTTGCCCAGACTGGCCCAAATGTTATGGGCTGTGGATTCCACCCATGCAGGTGAGTGATGTGCCTGCAGGCTTTGATTTGGCTTCTTTTAATGCATTGAAAACATGGACCGAATATATTAATAGACTTATCGGGGTGTTGGTTGGGTTATTTATTACGGCCAATTTTTTAAGCTCGATTAGATATAGAAAAACTAAACCAAGTGTGACCATTTCTTCTTTCATCGCTTTGGTTTTGGTGTTATTTCAAGCATGGCTAGGTGGCCAAGTGGTCCGCTCTGGCTTATCCACAGGTATCATCACTCTTCATATGCTTTTGGCTATGATTATTGTTGGTGTACTGCTTTATGCTAGTTTCAAATCGAAAGAAGAATTTGTTCTAATCCGATTACATGCTGGGCAGAAACGGCAATTTCTAAATTACGGTATTGCCTTAGGTATACTAGTAGTTATTCAGATGATATTGGGCACTCAGGTACGGGAAGGGGTCGATACCATTAAAGATGTAATAATGGCTCCAAATCGAAGCCTTTGGATTGAGGAGTTAGGACTCATATATAAAGTCCATAGAAGTTTTTCTTGGGTTTTATTGCTAACCACTATAGCCTTTAGTTACCGTTCCTTTACCTATTATAGTGCTTTAACCAATTCTGAACGAAAAGAAAATCGTCTATTTATTGTTCTTACGATGGCGATACCCATCGGGATAGTTTCTCAAGTTTTGGTGGGTGTTGGTTTGCAATGGCTACACATGCCAGGTTTATTACAAGTACTCCATTTGATAGGAGTCGCCTTATTACTGTCTGTTCTCTTTATCTATATCTTGATTTTAACTCAACGTACTACAACTTCTGAAGCATTTGCTGCATAAAGACTCTAACCTCTGTTAGATCTTTTCGCATTTCTGGAGTCAGTGCCGATTGAGGCTGTTTTGGGGCAATCTGTTCACTTTCTTTTAGTACTCGTTTTACCCCTTCACTCGTAAATTTTTGATCTTCTACCAACTGTTTGATTTTAAAAATCAAGGCTACATCGTCGTCGGTATAGGCTCGATTACCGGCGCTATTTTTTTTGGGGCTTAATTCAGCATAGGTTTTTTCCCAATTTCGAAGTACGTGGGGAGGAAGATTGGTAAGGGTGCTAACCTCGCCCATGGAATAATACAATTTTTTCATAGCCTATATAAAGTGTATTTTGTTTGCTGATTAAAGTACGTTTTTTATCCAAAATAAATAAAGTTGTTTGCGGTGAATTCAACAAGTGAACAAAACAGCATAGACATCAGTATCGTAATTCCTCTATTCAATGAAGAAGAATCCTTAGGGGAATTGATGCAACAGATTCAAGATGCCTTACACGCACACACCTATGAAGTGTTATTTGTAGACGATGGATCAACAGATGAATCCTGGAATGTAATCCAAGATTTAACCACCAAATACGATGCGGTCCGTGGAATATCACTTGGGGTAAATCAAGGCAAAAGTTACGCCTTACAAGCAGGATTTAATGAAGTCCAAGGTCGTTATGTGGTAACCATGGATGCTGATTTACAAGACGACCCAGCCGAGATTTTAGAAATGATTGCACGGCTTGAAGAAGGCTATGACCTAGTGAGTGGGTGGAAAAAAGAACGTTTTGATCCCATAAGTAAAACCATCCCGTCCAAGTTTTTTAACTGGGTTACTCGGCGAGCAGCGGGTATTCAGTTACATGATTTTAATTGCGGGTTGAAGGCGTATCGCAGCGAAGTATTAAAGCATATTCAGTTATACGGAGAATTACACAGGTACATCCCTTTCTTAGCCAAGCGTGCTGGCTTTGGAAAAATTACCGAGCAAGTTGTGCAACATAGGGCTAGAAAATATGGCACCACTAAGTTTGGCCTTTCTCGCTTTATCAATGGTTTTTTGGACTTAATCACCATCCTTTTTGTTCAGAAATATCTCCAAAAACCCATGCACTTTTTTGGGACGATTGGGGTCCTTTTTATGGCCATTGGATCGGTAATTAATGTGTATTTAGCGGCTATTAAAATCTTTCTAAATCAAGGGATAGGAGACCGTCCTTTATTGTTCTTAGGGATTCTCCTAATGGTATTGGGGGTGCAATTTTTGTCTACTGGTTTCCTTGGTGAATTGATAAATAAAAATCACATCCACAATCGCCAGCCCATCATTCGTAAGCGAAGCTAGTATCGTTAAATAACTATTTAACGGAGTCTTTTCTGTTGTAATTGACAGGGACCAGACTCAAAGTAGAGCGTTGCTCTTTTCGCTCAATGATATCGAGTAATGTTTGGATGCTTAGACGCCCCAATTCTTCAAAATCAGTTTCTATAGAACTTAAATTAGGTTGAAGCTGATAACAAACGGGTAAGTTATCGTAGCCAATAATAGAAACATCACGAGGTATATGTAGCCCAGCATTAATGGCGGCATTGCTAAATCCAATAGCCATTAGGTCGTTACAAAAAAAGATGCCATCGGGTTGTTCTGGGCTTTTACGAAACGATTCAAAAGCACGAAAACCACTGTAAAAGGTAAAATCACCTTGCACTTCCCAGACAATCTCAAGATTGTGATTGTTACAATAATCTTTGAAACCATTGGTTCTAAAACTGCTTTCAGCCTTACCAGAAGGTCCTTTAAGAATCCCGACCTTTCTCATATTTTTTTGATGAAAACACTCAGCAGCTAAAAACCCACCTGAATAACCATCAAAAGTGATGGTTGGTAGAATAGGATTCTCAATGAGTCCATTGGATATCATTGGAACCGATAACTGAGCTTCTCTGAGCTGGTTAAGCAGTTGGGAGTAGTCTTGATATTCCATGGTGGGAATGAAAAGAGCAATTCCGTCGACTTGATGCTGGATACGTGCCGAAATTATATCGAAAAGTGATTTATTCTGTTGATTGGCACTGATAAGGGACAAATTAACATCTAATTTACTGGCGGCATTGAAATAGCCACTGAATGCTGATGCATAAAATTCTCCATGAGCTAATTCAGTAATCAACACAATGTCTTTGGCCCCATTAGAGTACATGGGTATTTGATTCTTATTGAATGGGTACTCTAACTCCTCGGCAACTTTTACAATCTTACGCTGAACATCTAGACTGATTTTATTTGAGCCGTTCAGAACTCTAGAAACCGTAGATATCGAATA
Organism: Bacteroidota bacterium; assembly: GCA_009926145.1. Taxonomy (GTDB): domain Bacteria; phylum Bacteroidota; class Rhodothermia; order Balneolales; family Balneolaceae; genus UBA1275. The sequence continues at coordinate 15,036 of RFPJ01000002.1, read as the reverse complement.
ACCGGTTTTATCCGCAATGTGTTTTAGTGTGATTCTCATATTATGGGACAATAGGTACCAATTATAAGCATTTAATGTAAATAATGGTATTTGTACCTTTAAAAGTCGTTATTGTTTGTGGCATAATGCATTATCACTTAAAATTGAGTTTTTTCATACAAATGGAACCTAATAAAGTCCTCAAATACACCCTCATTGTATCTATTGGAGGATTTTTGTTTGGCTTTGATGCCTCGGTAATTTCTGGTGTTCTGATATACATTACTCCCGATTTTGATTTAGATCCATTGAATACCGGATGGGTCGTAAGTTCACCTGCTTTTTCAGCTATGTTTGCCATGCTGAGCAGTGGGCTATTAAGTGATCGAATTGGTCGTAAAAAGACATTACAAATCGTAGCTGTAATCTATTTCATATCAGCTTTACTATCTACGATTTCCCAATCCATAATAGGTATTGCCCTAGCTCGAATGCTTGGTGGACTCGCCTTTGGTGGGGCGTTAATTGTAGTGCCCATTTATATTTCTGAAATAGCGCCGGCAGATAAGAGAGGGAGGCTTGTTTCATTTCAACAGTTGAATATTGTTTTCGGTTTTTTAGCGGCTTATTTCAGTAATTACTTAATCACTCTTTATTTTGGTACGTTTGTAGATGAAAATCTTCTATGGAGGTTGATGTTAGGCATTGAAATAGCTCCCGCATTATTGTATTTAATGCTACTTCGAATAATACCTGAATCTCCTGTGTGGGAGCATCAACAAAAAAAGAGGAGAGTGGTGCTTAACGAGACCATAGGAGCTAAATTTTTCGGGTGGATCCGAATTCAGCGAGTTTATTTACAAGAGTTGTGGTCTCCATCTTGGAGAAATATATTCTTGATAGCCATATTTATAGGTATTATACAACAGATAACGGGGATTAATGCCATCTTTTTCTATGCTACATCAATTTTTGAAAAAACAGGTATTGGGATTGATGCTTCTTTGGCTCAAACGGTCATTATAGGGGTAGTAAATATTGTGTTTACCCTAGTAGCGTTGGTAACCATCGACCGGCTAGGAAGACGGTTTCTCTTACTTGCTGGATTAGCTGGAATTATAATTAGTATGGGAATTACTAGTTATGGGTTCATGCAACAGAGTTATCAGCTTTCAAGTAGTAATTTTGAGGCAATGGAAGTTGTTGAACTTTCATCCATGGGTATTTTTGAGTCCATTAGTTCCGAATCATATCAAACAGAAGAAGATTTTAAATTAGCCCTAGAACGTGTCTGGAGTCAATATTATGAGTCCGACTTAGCACCCAATGTATACACCCAATTAGTAAAAGGTGCACGAATCATTGAGCACCCTTGGATGGTGCTAATGGGTATACTTGGGTTTGTTGCTAGCTTTGCATGTTCTTTGGGACCTGTAATGTGGGTGCTTTTATCCGAACTATTTTCAGATACTCATAGAGGTCTTGCCATTTCAATAGTAGGATTTTTAAACTCATTAGCTAGCTGGCTAACCCAGTTCCTGTTCCCGCTAGAATTAAATATCCTTGGGGATTCATTTACCTATGGCAGTTTTGCTATGATTGCACTTATTGGGTGGATAGTCATCTATTACTACCTGCCAGAAACAAAAAACAAGCTAATCACCGAAGTAAAATAGCTTGTTTAAACGTACCGCGTACGGGATTCGAACCCGTGCTACCGCCGTGAAAGGGCGGCGTCCTAGGCCTCTAGACGAACGCGGCAATCAGTAAATGGGAGCCCGATGGGAATTGAACCCACGGCCTCCAGGGCCACAACCTGGCGCTCTAACCGACTGAGCTACGGGCTCCATAAAAGTACCGCGTACGGGATTCGAACCCGTGCTACCGCCGTGAAAGGGCGGCGTCCTAGGCCTCTAGACGAACGCGGCAATCAATAAGTCAATATATATGAGGCGACAGGCGGATTCGAACCGCCGTACAAGGTTTTGCAGACCTCTGCCTAGCCACTCGGCCATGTCGCCTATTCGGTAAGGCAACCGCCATTGGCGCCTCATGTATTCAATAATTTCAAAGACTAAAAAAATACGACTTTATAAGTCTATTGTAAATAAAAAAGTTTCTTTTTTAAAAGAAGTTCCAACTAGTTAAAACTAAAGGCTATTAACCAATTTCTTGGGATTGCCATGTTAGTATGGTCAGTATCAACTAAAATCTCCCATGGTTAAAAATATCTTATTCTATTTAGTGGAAGGGACAGTTATAGAATGTGGAGTTGAAAAGGAAGGTAAAAAAGTACGCCCATCAGGACTCGAACCTGAAACCTATTGCTTAGAAGGCAATTGCTCTATCCAGTTGAGCTATGGGCGCATCCACACATAGTCATGAGGGTCTAAAAGTCGGGGAGACAGGATTTGAACCTGCGACCCTTCGCTCCCAAAGCGAATGCGCTACCGGACTGCGCCACTCCCCGAATCAATAGACACCAAAGATACTGCTTTACCTGCCCTGTTGGCAAGCTAAATATTAAATTAATTTATACAGACAATTCTAGGTATTTAAATCAGCCAAAATCGCCTTCACATAATTCGACCAGCTCATATTCTCTGCAGAACTTTTTACATGACTCCTATCTAATGGCTGCTCTATAAACTTGCTCATTACCTGAGCCATAGAATCAATATCTTCTGCTTCTGCTAAATATCCATTAAAGCCATCCTGAATCGTTTCTGGAAAATGGCCTACTCGAGTAGCTAGAATGGGTAGCTCAAAATTATAGGTTAGTGACTCTACACCTGATGGGGTGGCGGTTTCATAAAACAGTATGCTGCAGTCCGCTACCTGAAAGTATTTATGAACCTCTTCATTCGGAATGAAGCTATTATTCACATAGGTAGAACCTTCAAGCTCTAAGTCTGAAATTAACTCTAATGGACGATAGTCTTTCTCATCAGAATCCTTTGAGAGGAATACTTTTTTCAAACCGCTAAAAACTACATTCTTCATCTTGGTTGAAAATTTATTGGGATTAAGTGTAGACCAGAACTCTTCTCCACATATGAGAAAGCTAACGTCATTTCGCTCTTTAGAAAGTTTAGAAAATGCGTGTATGGCGTTGTGTAGGCCTTTATATTTTCTAATAAATCCAAAAAACAAGAAGACGTGTTTTTTCAGACCTAGTTGTTCCTTGAAGGCCTCGATATCAAAGTCAGGGTCTGGTTTGTATAAGTCATAGACGGGATGATATAGTTTAATCACCGTCTTTTCATTGGATTTTCCGGTTGAAACTACCCGTTCACCTGTCTCATTAACCTTGAATAGTTGATTAGGGTATAGAGCTTCTAATTCCTTTACAGTTTTGTACGCGTGTGTTAGGTAGGTATGTGCCGTTTTAATTCCATAGCGAGTTAAGCTCTGATCTAATCCGCTGTTCTCTTTTTGAACCACAAAGTGTAAGTCAAAAATTATCTCTGCCGAGCACAACTTTTTCAGGCGTCTTGCAATAAAACCCATGGGTATGCCTTGGATGGCAATAGCCCATTGGAAAATGACCTTTTCAGGTTTTAAATCAGCTATAAATCTAGCTGTTTTAAGCCAACTCACGGGGTTGTTGTAGTTGGTTAGATAGTGAATCTGAATATCCGTCCCCTCCATAAAATCGGTCTTTGAAGTAGTGTCTTCAAACTTTCGAGGAATGATGGAAGGATATTGTTGCGTCCAGGACACAATATGTACATCGAGATCAGCTTCTCGATCCAGTGTTTTGGCTAAAGATGTATTGTAATTGGCAATTCCACCTTTAAATCGAGGCCCTGGACCAAAGCATACGATACTACCCATGGCAGAACTATAATTTCATATACTTGGATACGGCAACATCATACACGCGGCGCATTCCCTGCTCTAGGCTTAATTTAGGTTTCCAATTGAGTACATCGGAAACATAGTCCATGTTGGCATAGCGAGAATGTACACCTACAGGCTTGTCTAGCAATGGTTTAATCTCAGGAGTGTATCCTGCAAATGAAGTAAACACTTCAATTAGATCTAAAAAGGAAGTTAGTTTACCTGAGCCAATATTGATGGCACGCCCATCTTTAATATGATCCATCGCTAGCAGGGTGCAATCCATTACATCTTCAATGTGTACAAAATCACGTCCCTGCTTGCCTGTGCCCCATACTTCAAATGGGTTTTCGAGTAATGCGGCTCTTCTTGCAATAGCTGGTACGGGATAGCTCAAATCTTGATCTTCACCATAACCTGAGAAAGGTCGAATGCAAGTAACAGAGACTCCGTAATGAGATGCTGCGATAGAAGCTAAATATTCACCCGTTAGCTTAGTCCATCCATAGGTCATATCAGGTTGACCCATTTTCTTAAAATCGATGTCCGACTCGCTTAATGCTATGGCATCAGATTCGGTTTGAAGGTCAACCGGATACGCTGCGCTAGAACTAGGGTAGAGGACGCGATTGGGTTTATGAAGGCAAATCCAGCGGAAAAAGAGCGCATCAATGGCTAAATCTAGGGCTACTTTCATTGGATCGCCATCAATAGTGGCTCGACCTCCTACAATGGCGGCAAAGTGAAACACATCGGTAAAATGCTCTATGTCGATGTTGAAAAATTCTGAGAGATAATCCTCGCGTTCGATCAGACCATTTAGAATAGACCGAATATCTTCTTTGATAAATATGATTCTTTTATCCGCACCAAAGTATTCAACATTGCCTTCTTTGTGGATAGGGGTTCCTTCGGGCAACCACTCGCTAGGGTGGGTGCCAACGGTTAAATCGTCAATGACCAATAAGGTATCTTGGGTGGTTTGATTGATTCTCTTAACAAAATTGCGTCCTACAAATCCGCATCCACCGGTAATCAGATGATAGTTCATGAACTTAGCTTCACTTTATACATTAATCGACTAAACTAATTCGGGTTGTGAATAATAATAGCCTTATTTTGAGCCATAATTTAAGTCAATAAGACCTAGGAAGCGAATGAAAATCTTTACCGTTCCAGCAATCTTTTCGGAAATAAAAATTACGAATTCAAGCGCGGGTTTCTGTTTAGTCATCCTATTGATGCTCTCTGCCAGCCTAATGGCACAGGATCTGCAAGTAGAAATTGAACATGAGCCTACTCGTACTTTTGGAGCAATACTCGATAGAGCTTCCAATCAGATTCGCATTCAAGACCCCCAAGGTCATGAGCAAACCGCGGTATCCTACTCATTTATAGATGAAGAGGACCCTTCATTGCAAGTTTATGCCAATGCTTTTGGTTCTGTTATCCGTGAAAATATATCCAACTTTTTATGGTACGATGCCCAGGGTTCATTACAGCATTCCGCATCTAATAGCTCCCAAGCCCAGGGTGGAGAGTCTATGTCGGAATGGGTGTCAGACCCCAATCAAAGAACGCATGTGTTATTTGTTCCGAAGATAAATTTTGATGGTAGTATTGGGTCCTCCGCCCAAATTATGTCCAAATCATTTCAAAGTATTTCACTTTATTTTAGTACCAATCGTATGATTAGAGATGTAAAGGTATCCTCTGATGGAGCATTTATTGGACTCATCACCTCGAGAGAATCGACAGATGATGAAGTCCTTATCTTCGATCGATACGGTAATCAACTTAGTTCATGGGTCTTCAATCAAGCCGTTGAAGGAATTCAATTCAGCGATAACGGGAGATATCACACACTTTATTCAGGAGGTCGAGTAGCTGTTTTTGATATGCTCACTGGTGAGCGATTAGGAAGTTCATCCATTCGTGGAAATGCCATTATAGCGGCTAATTACCTTCCAAGCCAATCCTCAATTGTTGCCATTACGGCCAATGCGGCAACAAACCTCCAAGTAAATCAAGGACTTTTGGATGCAAAGAAGCTTAGTCTTAGCGATTTGGAGCTACACACCATCAATATAGAGGCTAGGAAAGTATCTCGTTCACCTATTGCCGTACCACAGGTCACGCAGCTTGCGCCTCTTTATTTAGTACAATCATCCAGTAAAATTACCCTACACGGATTAGATGTTGCGATAACGATTCGTTAAACCGTTCCTGAAACACTAAACCTTTTTGGTTTCTTCCTCGGAAGTAGGAGTGGTTTGATTGTCTTCTGGGTGCGACTGTGAGGAATTTTCTTTGGTGGATTTCTCAGCTGTAACCGCGTTAGATTTTTTCGTTGCCTTAGGTTTGGCCCAACTAAAACTCAAATCATCTCTGGATTTGTTTAGCTTTATTTTAATGACCGAACCCTCAGGCTTTTTATCTTCTAACAGCGTTTCAGCAAGCGGATCTTCAATATAGCGCTGAATAGCTCGTTTAAGTGGTCGAGCCCCATATTTTGGATCAAAGCCTTTCTCAGAAATAAAATCTTTTGCTCCCTTCGTAAGCTCAATAATGTATCCTACTTCCTGAATGCGCTTGAAGAGTTCTTGACTTAACACATCAATAATTTGGTAGATGTCATCTTTCTCGAGCGGCTTGAAGGTGATTACATCATCGATTCGATTCAGGAATTCTGGGTTGAATACTTTTTTCAGTGCATCCTGTATGGTAGTCTTCATCTTGGCATAGTCAAAGGAACTTTCACCTTGGTCACTAAAGCCAATGCCTTTACCCATATTTTTAATATCACGTGCTCCGATATTTGAAGTCATAATGATAATGGTGTTTCTGAAATCTACCCGTCTACCTAAGCTATCGGTTAGGATTCCGTCATCTAGCACTTGAAGCAAAATGTTAAATACATCGGGGTGCGCCTTCTCGATTTCATCAAGCAATACGACGCTGTAGGGCTTGCGTCTTACTTTTTCGGTTAGCACACCGCCTTCCTCATATCCTACATAGCCTGGAGGGGCTCCAATGAGTCGAGACACACTAAACTTCTCCATATATTCACTCATATCGATGCGGATCAATGACTCATCCTTATCGAAAAGATATTTGGCGAGTACTTTGGCTAATTCTGTTTTACCAACACCAGTAGGGCCGAGGAACACAAAAGAACCAATCGGCCTAGATGGATCTTTTAATCCCGCTCTGGTTCTTTGGATGGCTTTAGTAAGCTTTACAATAGCCTCGTCTTGTCCAATAACCTTGCCTTTGAGCTCCTCTTTCATATTAAGGAGTTTGTGGCCTTCATTTTGGCTAATCTTATTTACGGGAACGCCACTCATCATGGCAATCACAGAAGCAACATCCTCGTCTTTAACATCAAAGACGATTTGTTCAGATTCCTTTTCCCAATCTCTTTGAGCTACTTCTAAATCCTCAATAAGTCGTTTTTCTTTGTCCCGAAGCCTAGCAGCTTCCTCGAATCGTTGTTTCTTAACCATTGAGTTTTTTTCAGTAGTCGTTTTTTCAATGGTTTCTTCGAGTTCTATAATGTGCTTTGGTACATTAATATTGGCCAAATGTACTCGAGCGCCTGCCTCGTCCAATGCATCTATGGCTTTATCAGGTAAAAAATGATCGGGAACATAGCGATCCGTCAACTTCACACAGGCCTCTAACGCTTCATCTGAATAGCGTACGCTATGATGCTTTTCGTACTTAGGCTTAATTTGATTTAGAATTTCTAGGGTTTCATCTGGAGTGGTAGGGTCGACCATGATTTTTTGGAATCTACGCTCCAAAGCACCGTCTTTTTCTATAAACTGACGATATTCATTTAAGGTGGTTGCGCCTATGGCTTGAACCTCACCTCTAGCAAGAGCGGGCTTCAGCATATTGGAAGCATCCAAAGACCCACTAGCTCCCCCAGCACCAACAATGGTATGAAGTTCATCGATAAACAGAATTACATTATCTGTTTTTTCAAGTTCGGTCATAACGGCCTTCATTCGTTCTTCGAATTGACCTCTGTATTTAGTGCCGGCGACCAAAGCAGCCAAATCTAAAGCAATGACTCGTTTTTCAAACAATATTCGGGATACTTTGCGCTCATGAATACGCGAAGCTAAACCCTCTGCAATAGCCGTTTTACCCACTCCAGGCTCCCCTATAAGGACCGGATTATTCTTCTTGCGCCGACTTAAAACCTGGGCTACACGCTCAATTTCTTTATCTCTACCAATAATTGGATCTAGTCTGCCTTCTTCGGCCAGTTGAGTTAAATCGCGGCCGAAATTATCTAGTACCGGGGTTTTCGATTTATCGTTTTTCTTTTCTCGGGTTGAACCAGAGCCTGCCGCAGAACTACCCCCTTCACCAGAAGCCACAGCTGATGGGGCATCGTAGTCTTCTCGGGTTTTACCCGAAATAATTAGATCTAATTCCTCTCGAACAGCATCGTAGGAAATATTGAATTGTTGCAGGATTTGTGCGGCAATATTTTCATCATCGCGAAGAAGAGAAAGTAGAAGATGTTCGGTGCCAATGGTGTCGCTCTTGTATAGCTTGGCTTCCAAATAGGTAATACGCAGTACTTTTTCAGCCTGTTTGGTCAATGGAATATTACCTATGGTAACCGATCCACCTGTACCCCTAACCGTATCTTCAATAGTTTTTTTCAGTTTGAACAAATCGCAATCGAGATTTTTAAGAATGCGAACCGCCACACCATCACCTAGTCGTACAATGCCTAAAATAAGGTGCTCAGTGCCTATGTAATCATGTCCAAGTCGAAGTGCTTCTTCACGACTAAACTGAATGACGTCTCTTACTTTGCTTGAGAAATTACCCTCCATGTGAATATCCTTTGATGCTGTGAGTTTCTGTAAGTACTGTGATTTTATGTGGTAGTAACACTAAAGGCGAAGGCTTAGTTCTACATACCATAATGATTGCTAATATATTAACGATTCATTTATTGAATTCGTTCTAATCGAATGTAGCAGGGGTCGTATCGAAATGCAAACAAAATGCACCCAAAACAGAACTTTCTTTTACTTATTCGAAGCTTAGTTCATAATCCCCAAAAAGTGCATCAATATAGAGCAGCCCCCGTCATTTCTTCTGGAGCATGAACCCCCATCATTTTTAGCAGGGTAGGGGCTACATCGGCTAACTTTCCAGGTTTGGGATCACAGGCATCCAAGCCTACAAAAATTGCGGGGACAAGAGCCGTTGTATGTGCGGTGTGGGGGCTGCCATCGGGTTTAACCATTTGATCAGCATTCCCATGATCGGCTATAATTAGAGAACGGTATCCCACTTCACTTGCGGCAGAGATAACCTGCTTTAAAGCTTTATCAACGGCCTCTACCGCTTTGATGGCCGCTTCCATATCTCCAGTATGACCTACCATGTCGGGATTTGCAAAATTCAAGATCACCAAGTCATAACGATTCTCTTTAAGAGCCCCAACCAAGGTGTCGGCTACTTCCGGAGCACTCATTTCGGGTTGAAGGTCGTAAGTCGCTACTTTTGGACTGGGAATAACATGACGCACTTCACCAGGATTGGGTTCTTCTATTCCTCCATTGAAGAAGTAAGTCACATGAGGATATTTTTCGGTTTCTGCGATTCTAAATTGTTCTCCACCTTGTTTACTTACCCACTCACCTAAGGTATTGGCTAGATTTTGGGGAGGGTAGGCCACATGAACATGCTCGAAGGTGGCATCATAAGAAGTGAAACAGGTGTAGTGTAGATTGCTAACATGCGTTGTGAATTTATCGAACCCGTCCTCGGTAAGTGCACGTGTAATTTCACGTGCTCTATCACCTCGGATATTGTAAAATATTACGGTATCCCCACTCTGAATTCTGGTCTCATCACGTTGATCTAGTAGGGTAGCGTCGATAAACTCATCGGTAGTACCTTCGGAATAACTACTCTCGAGCGCTTCCAAAGCAGATTCAAAATACGTTGCTTTACCGCTGCAAAGCAGGTCATAGGCTTTTTGAACGCGTTCCCAACGGTTATCTCGATCCATTGCATAATATCTACCTATGATACTTACCAACTTTCCGACACCAATTTCGGCTGCTTTTTCTTCAAAATCTTGTACATACCTTCGTCCCGAATTGGGTGCGGTATCTCGACCATCCGTAAAAGCGTGTACAAATACCTCCGATATACCCTCAGCTTTTGCGAGTTCTAAGAGGGCATAGAGATGATAGTTATGTGAATGAACGCCCCCATCGGAAAATAGACCCATAACGTGTAGTCGGCCCGATTTCTTGGCATGTTGCATACTCTCTAGCAGAGCGGGGTTAGAGAAAAAACTTCGGTCTCTAATGTCTTTGTTAATTCGGGAGAGAGCTTGCCAGACAACTCTTCCAGCCCCAATATTAAGATGGCCAACTTCGGAATTACCGAATTGGCCTTCTGGAAGTCCTACATCTTCACCACTGGCCGAGAGATGCGTGTGGGGCATGGTCTCCAGAAGTGAATCATAAAACGGAGTAGATGCTAAATCTACGGCACTTACTTGCTTGTCCACTGCAATTCCAAAACCATCTAATATTACCAGAAGAGCTTTGGCGCTAAAGTTGGACATGCCCGATTCCTTTATAGTGCGTTAATATGACGAGTCAATTGCGACTTCTTACGAGCAGCATTATTAGCATGAATAACACCTTTGGTGCTCATGCGGTCTAAGTAAGCTACCGCTTCTTTGTACGCTTTCATTGCTTCTTCTTTGTTAGAAGACTCGAATACATTCTTAGTTAACGTACGCATTTTAGAGCGTCTTGCACGGTTGTGAGCATTACGCTTCTGATTTTGACGATCGCGTTTGATTGCTGATTTGTTTTGAGCCATTCCTAATTATGGAGTTTAGAATAGATTTAAGATAGAAACCAAAATTACGGGATAGTTTTCTTCTAATCAATAAAATATTGAATAATTACTTAAATAGGTGTAATTTAGCTATTCTGTTATGATAGTGGTAATTGACGGCCCCGCTGGATCGGGAAAAAGTTCTACTGCTCTTGCAGTTGCCCAGAAACTAAAGATACAATATTTAGATTCAGGAGCACTTTATAGAGCAGCTACTCATCTTTTTCTGAAAAGTGAAGAGTCAGTGCCTCTGTTCTTTGAAACTCTGTATAAATCACACTTTTCGTTTTATTTCGAAGATGAATTCAAGGTGTTTGTGGACGATTTAGATCTTACTCAAATCATCCGAACCCCCGAAATCTCTTCAAAAGTAAGTACGGTAGCAGCAATGGCTGAGGTCCGAGAATTTGTGAACAAACTTATGCATAAAGCCATCCCTTCCGACATTTATATAGCGGACGGAAGAGACCTAGGCACAGCCGTATTTCCAAATGCGGAGTGTAAGTTTTTCATGGTTGCGAATCCTTCAACCCGAGCAAAAAGAAGACATCTAGAATTACTAGCTAAGGGAATAGATATCTCTTATCAAGAAGTCTATGATGATATTCAGCACCGAGACAAGATTGATTCAACCCGAGAAAAAGATCCTTTAAAGCAAGCCGAAGACGCTGTTTTAATTGATACCTCGGAGTACAGTTTTGACGAGCAAGTGGAGATAATTGCAGGGCATGTCCGAGAAGCTATCCAACAGAATAAACTATAACCTTATCCCAGAATCGAAAGTCGATTTTGAGGTATGAACATTAACACCTATTTCAATGTCAGAAGACAACAAAACATCAGTTGAAGAGACTGAACTAAACGAAACGCCTATCTCCAATGAAGAAACTACGGAAGTAGTTGAAGAAACCACCCCTGAAGCGGCAGAAGAAACCGTAGAAGAAACCGTAGAAGAAGTAGCCGAGCCTGCTGCAGAGGAAGTTGAAGAAGAAGAGGTTGAAAATCCACTAGTTGGCGAAACCGAATCTGTTTTAGCCCATGTATTTAGTGGTGAAGTAGAGGGAGAAGTTTACACCCTCGATCAATTGGCTAAGCCATCCGATGAGTATACTGAAGAAGAGTATAATCAACTCATGGGTATGTACGAAAACACCCTAAATGAAATTGAAGAGAAAGAAATTGTAACCGGACGAATTATTTCCATCGACGATAAATATGTGGTTATCGATATTGGATTTAAATCTGAGGGTATTGTTGCTGTAAATGAGTTCAACAGCAAGCAACTGGAGAACATGGCCCCTGGCGATGAAGTAGATGTTTTCTTAGATCGAGTAGAAGACAAAGAAGGACAACTTATTCTATCTCGCCGCAAAGCGGATATTCTACAAGCTTGGGAGAAAATCGAAGCTTCGCACAGCAGTGGAGAAGTGGTCGAAGGTCTTATTAAACGACGTATTAAAGGGGGTATGGTGGTTGATCTATTCGGAATAGATGCTTTCCTTCCGGGATCTCAGATTGATGTACGTCCTGTTCGTGATTTTGATGCTTATGTGAACAAGACCATGGAGTTTCAAGTAGTGAAACTAAACATGGTTGCTGAAAACGTTGTAGTATCTCACCGAGCTCTAATCGAGAACGATCTAGAAGAGCAACGCGAGCAAATCCTTGAAACCATTGAGTCTGGTCAGGTTCTTGAAGGAGCCGTTAAAAATATCACCGACTTCGGGGTATTCATCGATCTTGGTGGTGTAGACGGTCTTCTACACATCACTGACCTTTCATGGGGTCGGGTAGATAACCCAAGCGAGATCGTTCAATTAGATCAACGCTTAAATGTTGCTGTAATCGACTTTGATGAGCGCAGTAAGAGAGTTTCTCTCGGGTTGAAACAACTTCAGCCACATCCATGGGAAGGTATTCAGGAAAAATATCCTGAAGGTATGAAAGTTCAAGGTCGGGTAGTTTCCATCGCTGATTATGGTGCGTTCATTGAACTGGAAAAAGGGGTGGAAGGCTTAATTCACATTTCTGAAATGTCCTGGACTCAGCATATTAAGCATCCATCTCAACTTGTTGAAAAAGACGATGTGGTTGAGTGTATTGTATTGAACATCAACGAAGATGAGAAGAAAATCTCACTTGGTGTAAAACAACTGACTACCGATCCATGGGCCGATATTCTTGAGCGATTCCCAATTGGTTCAAAACATCAGGGTACGGTTAGAAACCTTACTAACTTTGGTGTATTTGTAGAGCTAGAGCCAGGTATCGATGGTTTGATTCACGTATCCGACTTGAGTTGGGAAGATAAAATTGAGCATCCTAATGAGGTTGTGAAGAAAGATCAGGAAATCGAAGTCGCCATCTTAGGTGTAGACTTTGATAACCGTAGAATCACTTTAGGACACAAACAAGTAACTCAGAATCCTTGGGAAACTTATGCAAAGGAATACACTCCAGGAACCGAAGTGAAAGGTAAAGTTGTGAAAGTCACCGATCGAGGAGTGTTTGTTGCTCTTGATAAAGGAGCCGATGCTTTCTTGAATATGACTAAGTCTGTTGTTGCGGAATTCAAAGAAGGAGATGAAGTAGAAGCCTTTATCTTTAAGTTTGATGAGCAAGCAAAAAACATTGAGCTTAGCCAATTAGATGGTGATCAAAAGAAAGCTAAAGCTGCTAAGAAAAAAGCAGATGAGACAGCAGATCTAGAAACGGGTGCACCAACTCTTGGTGAAATGTCTGGTCTAGCCGAGCTAAAAGAGAAAATGGAAGCGGAAGAAAAAGCTCAGGCAGAGGAAAGTACTGAAGAATAATTTCGCCCACTTTTACATTCTATAAAAAAAAGCCCCATGCAATAGCAGGGGCTTTTTTTGTTTAATGATAAGGTGTTCTAGGCTTTTGATGTAACGTTGATATCTAAGCCTTAACTAGGGTACCTGTATGTTATTCATAACCATTTCCACTAGTTGTTCCGCGCCAATTTCCTCAGCTTCAGCTTCAAAAGTTGGTATTAGACGGTGCCTGAAGACGTCCATAGCGATGGTACGCACATCTTCGGGGGTAACATAGGCGCGATGCTCCATAAACGCTTGAGCGCGTGCTGCCAAATTTAGGTTAATAGTTGCACGAGGTGAAGCTCCAAAACTAATAAGCTCGTCCAATTCTTGGATTCCGTATTCAGCCGGTCTGCGAGTAGCAAATACCAAGTCAACAATGTATTGCTCTACTTTTTCATCCATGTAAATTTCATTTACAACTTCTCGAGCTTGCAGAATAGTATCAGGGCTAACGACCTTATTTAAGGTTGTTTTAGGCCCTGTTCTAGCCATTCTTCTCATAATCTCAAGCTCTTCTGATGGGGTTGGATAATCCACCTTGAGCTTGAGCATAAATCGATCAACTTGAGCTTCAGGAAGAGGGTAGGTTCCCTCTTGTTCCACAGGGTTTTGAGTTGCTAGTACCAAAAAGGGTTCTTGAAGTTTAAAGCTTTCTTCACCGATGGTGACTTGTTTTTCCTGCATAGCTTCCAATAACGCACTTTGTACCTTTGCAGGTGAGCGGTTTATTTCATCCGCTAAAATGATGTTGGCGAAAATGGGACCTTTCTTTACAAAGAAATCACCTTCTTTTTGATTGTAAATGAGGGTTCCAATCAAATCGGCAGGCAAAAGATCAGGGGTAAATTGGATTCGCTGGAAATCGGTATCGATTACCGTAGCAAGAGATGAAATCGTTAGTGTTTTGGCTAAACCAGGAACACCTTCTAATAACACATGTCCATTGGTTAGTAGGCCAATCATTAGACGGTCAATCATGTATTTCTGGCCAATAACTACTTTGTCTAATTCTCTACGTATATCATCAATAAAGGCCGATCGCTCCTGAATTTTTTCTCCAAGGGCCATCATATCTATTGCGTGTTCACTCATGCTAATTTCTTTTTAGGTTTAATTCTTTAAAGTGTAATTTAACACACTTTCAATTTCTAAACATAAGCAATGGATTTAATAGAAGCATTTATTTTAGGCGTCTTACAAGGTATCACTGAATTTTTACCCATCAGTAGTTCTGGGCATTTAGCATTGGGTAAACAATTTCTTGGTTCTGATGTGGAATCTGGAATCACATTTGAGGTAGTGGTTCATTTTGGAACCTTAGTAAGCATTATTTACTACTATCGCACAGAGCTTGTTAATCTGCTTACCGAAGGTTTAGGTTTTTTAAGAAATCCCTCCGTAAATAAAGATCGACCTCAGGTTAAATTTCTAGGTTTTGTCTTAGTTAGTATGATTCCTGCTTTTTTAGTGGGTTTTACAT
>RFPJ01000001.1 GCA_009926145.1 Bacteroidota bacterium | reverse complement strand
AATTTTTCCTCCTAGCAATGCGAACGCATTTGGGGAGTCATCTTGAAAGACGAGTATCTCCCAATCCATACTTTGATATTCTTCTGGGAGCACAGCGATTAATTGATTGGTTATGCATTCTACAAAAACCTGGATTTGAGGGTTTTCAGGCGTTGGAGCATTTAATTTCGTTCTCATCCATGTTAAGCGAGAAGATCTTTCTATCTCGTCACGTGAAGTTGAGAATTGAGCACTTAAAAGCCCAGATATGATAGAAGTTATTATCAATAATGTAATTTTTTGACTTTTCAGAGAACTAAACATAGGTTCGTATAATATATATTATGTAAAGTAATGTATTTATAATATATAGTCCAATATCATATGTTACTTCCCTACTTACCTTAAAACTTCTTGAATCTTTTTAAAATCAGGAATATTGCCGGCATCTTCTAATATCTCTGAATAGATAATCTTTTGCTGTTCATCTAAAACGAATGCACTTCTTTTAGCTACACCCTTCATTCCAAAAAAATCTTGACTCAGGACACCGAACCGATCTGATACTTCCTTATTAAAATCACTTAGCATTGTGAAATTATAGTTTTGAGCGGCTTTAAATGCTTTTAATGAAAAGAAACTATCAATAGATAATGCAATTACATCTGCCTTAAGCGACTCATAAATTTTCATGTTGTCCCTAATGCTACACAATTCATCGGTACATACACTTGAGAATGCTAATGGAAAGAATAATAAAACCACTTTCTTTCCCTTATAGTCTGTTATGTTAATTTGCGTACCATCGGTGTTTTGCAACGAAAACGGTTGAATCGTATCTCCTACTTGATAGTTCATTGTGATATAATATGTTCCTTAAATGGTTTCTTTAATAATGCGTACGTAAATAAAATCATTCCTAAGCAAGCAATTATGGCTTCAATTAATTCACCGTTAAATGTGTTATAAAAGTCTGTAAAAGCAAGTATAAAATTGATTAAAAAAATTAGGGTACCTATTAAATAAATTCTGCTTATAGAATACAGATAGGTATTTATTCCGAATATTATCAAACCTACTAATATAGCACCAGCCTCAAATATCATAATCAGTAAGTTTTTAATGGCAATATTCACTTCTAGAGATCCAAAAAATATCAAACTAATGAATGGTAGAAAAGTCAGATAATATGGGAATCGTGCAAAAACTGGTTTCGAATCACGAATTATCATGAATAAAGTGGATAATATAGCCACAACACTTATAAAACTACCCCACGATTGTATGGTTTCAGATGCATAAGTTACTGATATGTATCCTACGGATATATTTGTAGCTGCTACGATCAAATATACAAGTGTGATTAGACGTAAGTAACTACTGTCTTCTCTTACGGCTCTGGGGCTCAAGGCCAAGAAACAACTGGCAGAAACCACCCCAATTAATACATTAGTTATCTCTAAAAGTAACATTAGCTAATTTCTATTTCTGTTTGAATACCATAGTGATAGGTACACCAGTGAATTTATACTTTTCACGAATTTGGTTCTCTAGATAACGTCTATAATTTGGTGGTAAATCCTGAGGACTATTCATGAAAAATTTAAATACAGGTGGATTTGCCTTGACCTGTGATGCATATTGTATTTTTAATTCTCTTCCCCTTTTCATTGGTAGAGGTCTTTTCCGTAAGATATCATCAATAAATGAATTCAGTTCTGAGGTACCAATTTGTTGTTTTCTCTCCTCTATCACTTGCTCGCATAGGTCTAATACCTTATGAATTCTTTGTTTATTCATAGCTGAGATGGTTAAAATGGGTATGTAGTCCATTTGAGGAACAGCCTCATACACGGTTTGTTCAAACTCTCTAACCGTATGTGTATCTTTTTCTGTAATCAAATCCCATTTATTCCATACGATTATAAGCCCTTTATTGTACTGCTCAGCCTGCCGTAGTACTCTCTTATCCTGCGCATCAAATCCTCGTTCAGCATCCAAAATAAGTACGGCTACATCGCATTCTCGAATGGCTTTTTCAGTTCTTACTGTACTATAAAACTCTATATTCTCTTTAACCTTTACGCGTTTTCTTAGACCAGCGGTATCCATTAATAGATAATCTTTATCATGGTATGTTAGATGGGTATTAATGGTATCTCGTGTAGTTCCTGCTATATCTGTTACAATGCAACGCTCATCGTTTAGAAGTGCATTAACCAAGCTACTCTTTCCAACATTAGGACGCCCAATAAAAGCTAATTTAGGTTTTTCTGTACTCTCTGAAGCTTCTTTCTTAGGTAATAACTCTACTAGTCGATCCATTAACTCACCGGATCCGGTACCACTTATGGCTGAAATTGGATAAAGTTCATCAAATCCTAGTGAATAAAACTCTGTAGAGTCTAAACGCCTGTCTTCGTTATCAGCTTTATTGGCAACCATTAAAATGGGTTTTTCTTGCCTTCGTAGTATTTGCGCCACCGATTCATCCAGCGTGTTTATGCCTGACTTAGCATCTACTACGAACAAAATGACGTCTGACTCTTCTATGGCGATCATCACTTGTTCACGTATACCAACAACAATTGTGTCTAATTCATCGGGTAAATACCCCCCTGTGTCAATCACGCTAAAATCCACTCCATTCCAATAACTTTCACCATAATGTCGATCTCTGGTAACACCATATTCATCATGTACGATAGCTTTTCTTTCGCCTAGTAAACGATTAAAAATAGTAGATTTGCCAACATTCGGTCGGCCAACTATGGAAACTGTTGGGAGCATTTAGTAGAAGATTTAAGTAATTTGCACTAAAGATACGCAAATATATCATCAGCTCTTATGCTTAAGACTATTTTTGAACATTTTGGCTTTATTGGCTCTTTAGCACTTTCACTTCTATTATTTGTGTTGTTTATACTATGGATGTCGGGTATTGCTGGAATTACTCAACCCCTAGATGGAGGAAAACCTAGATACAAACAATGGATGGTATGGGTCTCCATTCTATTTCCGCCTTTTCCAATTATTTGGATTGTTCATAACTTGACAAATCATAACAGGCTTATGAAAAAAAACTAAGTCTATTTGTTGTTATGCATAGACTTTCACCTGTTATGTAATATTTATTTCAGGTCTAAATTTAACTTTCTAATTGCTTATAGTTTTCCTTCTCCTGGATTTCGTGTTCTAGAACCCATGGCTCCATAACATGTTTGACGGGTTCCAAAAATCGAGACATTTTAGTTAAATATTCACCTGTTCTAGCTTTATATGATGTTCTAGGGTGGCTGAAATACAACATGTCCTTGGCTCGCGTAGAAGCAACGTAAAATAAACGTAACTCCTCATCTATTGCTTCATCACTATCCATTGCGAACATACTAGGCATAATGCCATCCAAGCAGTTAATGACAAAAACATGTCTCCATTCCAAACCTTTAGCTGAATGGATAGTGCTTAGAATTAGCGGACTCTCCTCTTCATTTGTATGTTGCGTATCGATCACTGATTCCGTAAAAGGCTCTAATACCATATCATTTAGGAAGATATTCATCGAAGCATACGGTTTGGCAATTTGTTCTAACACATCTAAGTCATCCATGCGTTTTTCTACATCATCATATTTTCGCTTACAAATGGGGCGATAATAATTCGATAACATGGCTATTGATTCGTGCCACGGTTTACAATTAAAGGCCTCTATTAGTACTTTACTTAGCGATTTAAGTTCATTATAGTAGCTTTTAGTCATCCATTCTTCGGATTGAAACCAGGTCTCATTACGGCTACTATGCTGAATCCAAAGAAATAAATCTTCAGCATTTTTTGGTCCTATCCCCTCAATATTCGTGAGAAGACGTTGCCAGGCGAGCGTATCGTTCGGGTTATTTAATACCCTTAAATAGGCCAATAAATCTTTGATATGTGCAGCTTCTGTGAATTTTTGACCCCCAAATTTTTGAAAGGGTATATTCTTGGCATTTAAGGCTAACTCTAGTTGATATGAATCACTTGCATTTCTGAAAAGTACGGCCATCTCTTTGAATTCTAGCTGATGTTCTCTTAGGTGCAGGATGTATTGAGTTAAGAATTCGGCTTCTTCAATTTGATCGATAGTTGGTATAATAGCCGGTAAGTCACTTTCATTTCTCTCCGTAAATAATTTTTTTTCGAACAGATTGTGTGATTGCTTCAGTAATTCATTTGCAAAATTGAGTATTTGCGGGGTAGAACGATAATTTTGTTCAAGCTTTGTTAGTTCTGTTGGATGTTCAGATGCAGGGAAGTTTCGAATATTATCATAACTGGCCCCACGGAAACTGTAAATACTTTGTGCATCGTCTCCTACCACCGTAATTTTCTGGTGAATCGACGAAAATGCCTCGCATAATAGTGATTGTATAGTGTTGGTGTCTTGATATTCATCCACCAAAAGATATTCACAGGTTGAAGCTATTTGCTCACCTACCCTAGGATTCTCTACGAATAATTGAAGTGTTTTTGTTAGTAAGTCATCAAAATCTAAGAGATGATGTATAGATTTATAACTTTCGAATGCCTTATATAGCTCATGTATCGAGTCTTCGAGCTTAGTAAATTGTGGATAGAATTGTTGTAATAGAACCCGTATATCAATCTGCTTATTTCTTTTTAATGAAAATAATTTTGCAAGAGTTTGCTTGTTAGGGTACCTCTCTCCTTTTTTCTTTTCTACAAATTTAGATCTCAAATGATGTAATACATCATGGGTGTCGGCGGTATCTAAGATGGTAAAGTCATTCGATATCCCCAATAATGTACCATGTTCTCGTAATATTTGAGTGCAAAATGAATGAAAGGTTCCACCTTTTATACGCTGACATCGTTCATCGAGTAATTCGGTAGCACGATTCATCATTTCTTGAGCTGCCCTACGAGTAAAGGTGAGTAATACAATGTGTTCAGCAGGTACTCCTGATTCAATTAACCATGCTACTTTATATACCAGGGTTTTGGTCTTACCTGTACCAGCCCCTGCCAAGATTAATTGACGTTTAGCCGATGAAGAAACAGCTTTAAACTGTGCCTCATTCAAGTCATTTTTGTAGTCAATTGAAAAATTGGAGGTTCGTTGAACCGCTTTCAGTCTAAACTTTTTCATATCCAAATATAACAATAGCTTGAGAATATGTAAAAAATATGTGTATCTATGTAACTACCTCTCCTTCAGACTAACCCAAAAATAATCGTTTGCCTCTAATATAATATTAGCTAATATTTGGCCTTGTTATATCTGTATATTCTGATACTGTGATCAATATTAGAATTAACTAACCTACTTTAGATTGAACATTTATGATAAATGAACCAAGTTATTTGCCCCCTGAGTATGGATGGATTGAAGTGATTTGTGGTGGAATGTTTAGTGGTAAAACTGAAGAGTTGATTAGAAGAGCGAAAAGGGCAAAAATTGCAGGGCAAAAGGTTCTAGTTGTTAAGCCAAAAACTGATAATCGATACAGTGATACCAATGTTGTTTCTCATAATGAGACGGCTATACCAAGTGTTGTTGTTTCAGAGTCTAAGCAAATTTTGGAATTGACTAATGAATTTCAAGTAATCTGTATAGATGAAGCTCAGTTTTTCGATGGGGATATTGTAGAGGTAGCCAATATCCTTGCCAATCACCAAAAACGGGTAATTGTTGCTGGTCTTGATATGGATTATGAAGGTAAACCATTTGGCCCTATGCCCTACTTACTAGCTATTGCAGAGTTTGTTACCAAATTACATGCTATTTGTACCAAGAGTGGTATGTTGGCAAGTTATTCCCAAAGAGTTGTTGAGGGCACACAGCAAGTTATGGTTGGAGAGTATGATGCCTATGAGCCTAGGGCTCGACACTGTTTCACTAGAGGTATAGAGAAGCGAGAAGAATCTTTTACTTCGCCTCACAAAGGCTGATACATGACGTCTGTTATGACTCCTAATTCAATCACCAGTCATTTTTAATATACTAATTAGAGAATTATATGATCATTGATATACTTAGAGGCCTCTTGGGCATGATAGCAATTATTGGTATTAGTTATGCCCTCAGTTCAAATCGTAAAGCTGTTAATTGGAAATTGGTTTTTACTGGCCTGGGACTGCAGTTAATTCTGGCTATTTTCATTCTGAAATCAGATGCTTTAGCTGATTTCTGGTCTCCTTTAGGCTGGCCTAAAGTATTATTTGAATGGATAGCTAGCTTTTTCGTTATCGTTTTAACATATACTACAGCTGGGGCAGAATTTTTGTTTAGTTCTTTAGCTAGAGGACCCGAATACGAAGATTCATTTGGTGTCATTTTTGCTTTCCAAGTACTGCCAACCATTATTTTCTTTGCATCACTTACCTCAATACTCTATCACTACGGTATACTTCAGCGAGTGGTAAAGGCCGTTTCAAAAGGTATGCAAAAACTGTTAGGGACCTCAGGAGCAGAAACCCTTTCGGTTATATCCAATATATTTGTAGGCCAAACAGAAGCCCCGTTGGTGGTTAAACCATTTTTGGAGAAAATGACTCGGTCTGAATTACTAGCCATTATGACCGGAGGTATGGCAACCATTGCAGGAGGTGTTATGGCAGCTTATGTGGCTATGTTAGGCCAATCTTTTGCACAAGCCAATGGTTTAGATTTACTAGTAGCCCAACAACTTTTTGCTGAACGCTTACTTGGGGCCTCTCTCATGGCAGCCCCTGCCGCATTAATCATTGCCAAGATATTAGAGCCCGAAACGGAAACTCCTGTAACTGCCGGTAAGGTTGAAATGGTTGTTGAAAAAAATGACGCAAACGGAATAGATGCCGCAGCTTCAGGTGCAGGAATAGGTTTAAAATTAGCGGCCAATGTTGGTGCTATGTTATTAGCCTTTATTGCCTTATTAGCCATGATGAATGGGTTCCTCGAATGGTTTGGTGGATTAATCGGGTTGAATGGACTCATTGGTGACTCGTTAAGTATCGAATGGGCCTTAGGTTGGATTTTAGCGCCTGTCGCCTGGATCATTGGAATACCGCTCCAAGATGTAACTTCGGTTGGATCACTCATCGGTACCAAAATCGTACTCAATGAATTTGTAGCGTATCTAAAACTAGCAGAGTCTGTAGCAGCTGCAAATTTAACCCCTAAAACTATTGCCATGACCACCTTTGCCTTATGTGGGTTTGCCAATCTCTCATCTATAGCAATTCAGATTGGTGGAATTGGAAGTTTAGCTCCTTCCAGAAAATCTGAGATCGCAAAATTTGGTTTAAAAGCAGTATTTGCTGGTACAATGGCTAATTTGATGACGGCTACTTTAGCAGGAATGTTATTTTAATAAATACACAATCTTTGCTTAAATTTGGTCGTTTACGAGCACAAAAACCTATTCATCTAAATCAATTTCTTAATAGATATGAAGTTTACTATGCTGTTTTCAATACGCACTAAGCTTATACTTTTAGTTACCCTATTTACAATTCAATGTAACTCTAGTACCAATATTCTAAATAACCAAAAAAATATGGATTTGGTGGGTATGGTAGGAACGGAGTCTATTCTATATGATGAGTTAGTTGAGGGATATATGTCAGGTAACATTAATCAAGATCCTACAAGTGAAGAGTTGGTAGAATTTTTACCTATTTATTTAAACTATCGTGCAAAATTATTAGCGGCAAAAGAACAAGGCTATTTTGAAAAGAGCTCGATTCTTGATGAATATGCTATATATGCCAAGCAAGCAGCCTACGCATTTTGGTTGGATCAACAAATTAAACCCACCCAGTTTCAAGAATTCAAATCACGCTATAATGAAGAACTCAAATCCAGTCATGTACTCATTCAACTAAATCAAAATGCCCGGCCTGAAGATACGCTTGCTGTATACAATACACTCATAGAGGCTAGAGAATTATTTTTATCTGGTCAACACACCATGGCTGAACTAAATGAGATGTACTCTTCTCGAAGAAATGGTCAGCTTATGGGAGGAGATTTACCTTGGTTTAGTGTAGGTGTGACGGTTGCGCCATTTGAGGACGCATTATATGCCTTAGAAGAGGGAGAAATTTCAATGCCGGTACGTACTCAATTTGGATATCATATCATTCACCTCGAAGAACGCAGAGAACGTGTTCCTGCAAGAAGTGTTTCTCATATTTTCATTTCAAATCGTGGAGATACGGAACGAATTGATGAGTTATATTCTCGTTTAGAAGAAGGTACTCCTTGGATGGATTTGGTTGTTGAATTTTCGGAAGACAGAGCATCCGTATCCAATGAGGGTAATATTGGGTGGGTATCGTATAGTTCACGATACGATCAAGCTTTTATTGATTCCGTTATGGCACTTGACCCTTCCCTACCATTCAATAAACCTATTTCTAGCGTATATGGAATGCATATTTTAAAAGTAGATTCCATTCAACAGTTTGCTAGTGAAGAAGCAAAAGATGCTTTTCTAACCAAAGAACTCGAAAATAGTTCTAGTTTCGAAAGAAACAATGGTTTTGTAATTGATTGGATTTCTGAAAAGTATGGTCTAGAAGTCAATTCTGAAATAATTACTTCAATTACAGATCAATTTTTAGCTACTGATTCATTATTGATTTCCGATATACCTACTAGCATCCTACAAAATCGATCAGATAGCCTGTTAACTTTTCAAGGTCGTTTAGCTACGGTTGAAGATTTCTTATCTTATCTCACAGAAAGTAGAGCTAATTTATATCTTGAAAATATTCGCCCGAATTGGTTCACTGATTTTCAAGAGTTTTTTGTGGATTCACATTTAGCCGATTTCACCTTAGAGGTATTTCCAGATTTCTCAACACAAACCGATAGTTATCTAAGAGGTTTGGTGGTCTATCAAATTAATGAAGACTCGGTCTGGAGTTCGGCTACTGTTGATTCCACTTTACTATATGAAAGATATACCAATGATAGCACGAATTATGTTTTTGATACCCGTTACTATTATCATCTTATATCAGCTCGATATGACTCAACACTCATGAAAGCTAAAGATTTTATCATGACTGGAGGGTCACCTGATAGCCTTAGAGCAAACGATTTCCCTGTCGCAGTAATGTCCGATTCAACTGGATTATTTCAAGGTGAACCCTTTACTCGATTAGCGGATCTGACAGAGGGTGAGATTAGTGAGTTTTTCACTTACAAAAATCGACAGGCATTCTTTGTCTTAAATATTATACTTCCTGCAAGAAAAATGACCTTTACCGAGGCCTTTAATAGAGTTCTTTCAGATTACCAACCCATAAGAGAACAAATGTGGTTGGACAGACTTAATAAGCGCTATTCTATTCAATCTTATCCAAATACTATACGAGAGAAATTTTCGGATTAGTAATCATATCAAATATTTCCAACAGTTGAAACACATTCAATTACTTGTATTTTCTTTAGGAATATTGGCCTTTGGTTGCACTTTGCAAGGTTCGTCAAATGAAACTGTCGTTGCCAGAGTGAATGACGATGTACTTCTTAAATCCAATATGCTTAAACAAATTCCATCTTCGGTATTTCAGTATCGAGATAGCTCTGAGGTTATCAATGAATTTGTGAACGAGTGGATTCGGGATAGATTGTTGGTTCAAGAAGCGTATCGTTTGCGTTTACATAGGGATGAATCGGTACTAAATACCATTAATGAACTAACGGAACAGTACTTATTAGAAGTGTCTAAACAGTATATCACTCAAGAATTAAATCCAAGTTTAGAAGTAACCATCGATGAGGCTCGTGATTACTACATAGAACATAAAGACAGCTTTTTACTCAATGAACGATTTATTCGATTTCGTTTTTTTAAAGCTGCCACATTAAATGATGCTGCTAGAGCTCGTCAGGAAATACTTAGGGGTAGTTCTTGGGAAAATATTGTATCAAAATACGCACTTGAGCCGGAATATACTCTACGTCATGCTGAACGGTTTTGGCCAATAAGTAGAGCTGCCGAGGATTCTCCGATTATGAATCGATATTTAAGAAGAATAGGCATAAGTGAAATATCGGTGATTGAACGTATTGGAGACGATTATCAGTTTGTACAACTAATGGAAGAAAAACCTATTGGTGAGCATCCCGATCTAGAATGGTTACTAGAAGAAATCCAAGAGTGGCTTATTCTTGAGAAAAAGAGGACAAGTTTTAAAAGCTATATGCAAAATCTATATCTTCAAGCAGAGGCCAATAACGAAATTGAACTTAACTTAGAAAATTAATCCCATGCCGAATTATTTTAACAAAAATTATATGAAAAGAGATAGTCTAGGCTTAGTGCTGCTTCTTATTATCCTCTCCTTGGGATTTACAAACCAATTGATGGCGCAGCTCAATGTAGCTACAACGAATTCTAAGTCCTCAAACACCCCAACTGATTACATTATTGCTCAGGTTAATGACCGTGTAATTTTAAAATCCGATATAGATACTGATGTAAGGACTTATCTTTTACAAAGTAGAAGCTATGGGCAGAATATTCCATTCACAGAGTCACTTTGGTATAATTTTCTCAATAATTCTGTAGAAAACTTAGTGTTACTAGAAAAAGCCAAAATTGATTCAGTTATCATACCTGATGATCGTGTAAATAGAGCAATGGATCAACGAATTCAGCAGCTTATCATGCAAGCAGGTACCGAACAAGCGCTAGAACGTGCTTTTGGTAAATCTATTATACAACTTAGAGAAGAATTCCGGGAGGATTTTCGCGAGCAAATGACCACAGAACAGGTTAGACAAACCTATTTATCTAGCGTCACTATCACTAGACCTGAGGTTCAAGAATTTTTTGACGAAATTCCTGTTGATTCACTACCTACTATTCCCGAACAGGTGGCACTATCACAAATCGTTATCATCCCTCCTGCTAAAGAAGATGCTGAACTATCCGCAAAACAATTTGCAGAATCTCTAAGAGATTCCATTCTAAATCATGGTAAAAGCTTAGACGAACTTGCTAAAAGGCATAGTGACGGTCCCTCCGCCCCAAGAGGTGGTCTACTTCCCCTTATGGGGCTCAATGAGCTAGTTTCAGAATATTCTGCAGCAGCTTCTGCCTTACAGCCTGGACAAATATCAGAAGTTGTTGAGACGGATTATGGATATCATGTCATTGAACTTATACGAAGAATTGGTGATCAGATTGAAACACGTCATATATTAATCTCAGTGAATGCAGAAGAACTTGATGATGAGGTTGCCATTGAACGTTTAACCGAAATAAGAGATAGTCTTTTGCAAATCCCAAGTCTGGAATTTTCAAACATGGCTAGACTTAGAAGTGAAGATCCTATAACGAAGGTATCGGGTGGAAAAATTTTAGATCCAGAAACGGGTGAGCGGTATATACCTCTCAATAGATTAGATCCTAATTTATATCGTATGGTTCTCTTGCTCGAAAATGAAGGAGATATTTCAGAGCCTCGCCCCTTTACATTAACCTCTCCACAAGGAGCAAGAGCTTATCGAATCATAAGCTTAGATGAACAAGTGCCCGAGCATATAGCAAGTATGGAACTCGATTATGAACGATTAAAAAATATAGCCTTACAACAAAAACAATTAATTGAATACACAAAGTGGTTAGAAGAATTAAAAAATGAGGTATACATAGAGTACCGAATTGATCTTCCAAACATCAATCAACAAACTGGGTTATAATATTTAGCTACATGAATTCAACTGAACAATCCATACGAGATGCCGAACAATTTCAACGTCACTTTTCGTCTTTAAAAGAAGAAATACAAAAGGTTATTGTCGGACAAGATGAAATTATTGATCTACTCCTTATTAGTCTATTTTCTAAAGGGCATTGTTTACTAGTAGGGGTACCTGGACTTGCCAAAACACTTCTTATTAAAACCCTATCGGACGCTTTGAATCTAGATTTTAGTCGAATACAATTTACCCCAGATTTAATGCCAGGAGATGTTACAGGTACGGAAGTTGTAGAGGAAAACAAAGAGCTCGGAACCAAGCAGTTCCGATTTATTAAAGGGCCAATTTTTGCCAATATCCTCTTAGCTGACGAGATAAATCGTACCCCACCTAAAACTCAGTCGGCCTTATTAGAGGGCATGCAGGAGTATCAAATTACAGCATCTGGAAAAACCTACACCTTGGATCCTCCATTTTTTGTCTTGGCCACTCAGAATCCTATTGAGCAAGAAGGTACCTATCCTTTACCGGAAGCTCAGCTAGACCGCTTCATGTTTCAGTTATGGGTAGATTATCCAAGTATCGATCAAGAGAAATCTATTGTTCAACACACAACCAAAGTATCTAAGCATACTCCAACTATTCAAATAAACAAAGATGATTTACTCAAGTACCAAGATTTAATTCTGGATGTACCTATCCCCTCGTCTGTTTTGGATTATACCATACAATTAGTGGCTAGTACACGTCCACAAAAAAATCCAAAAGACTCAATATCTAATAAATATCTTAGCTGGGGAGCAGGTCCAAGAGCTTCACAGTATTTGATACTTGGAGCTAAAACAAAAGCACTTTCAGAAGGACGATTTAGTATAACCGAAGAAGATATCAAATCATTAGCTATTCCTGTTTTACGCCATCGTATTATACCAAATTATGCTGCAGAGGCGGAAGGCTTAGGTTCCGTTGATATTATTACAAAGCTGCTTGCAGTAAATTAATTAGTAACGATGGAATTTGTTGGATTTCAGCGTGAATTACCCCCAGGAATTTGGATTATTCTATGGGTGGTATTTATAGGTATTACCCTTTGGTCTTACTACAAGACCAAAGAATTAAATTGGAATCAAAAAATATTCCTTGGCTTACTAAGGGTTTCCGCCTTAACCCTACTTTTAATACTCCTACTCAACCCAATATTTTTCACTAGATCAACGGAAAATCGTTCTTCTCAATTTTTGGTACTTCTCGATAAATCTGAAAGCACAAGCCTTCTTAAGGGAAGTTATAACGGTTTGAATAGTTATAATGAAATACTAGATATTCTTTATAAACCTCCTGTAGATGTAGAATTTGAGAGCTATGGATTTGGAAGTGTTCTCAAGCCTCATTCTGTAACAGACTCATTAGTTACTAGAGATGCCGATACTCGGATTTTAGATGCTATTGAGCAGGTTGCATCTCTAGATCAACAAAAAGATGGTGTAATTCTTGTTTCCGATGGAATTATAACGGACCGAAATGATCCAAGTTTTGAGGTTCAAGGATTGAACATGCCCTTTTATGTTATTGGTTTGGGAGATACTTCAAACGTCAGGGATATCTCAATTTCGGAGGTTCAACGTAATAGCATAGGTTATTATGAGTCTACTCACTCGCTAGAGATTCTCATTCAAGCTAATGGATTTGAGAATCAGTCCACAAACTTAGTCGTATTTAATGATTCTGAAGAACAAATAAATAAGATACCTATCACTTTTTCATCATCCTTACAGTCACTAATTGTACCTGTTTCTTTGGATTTGAATGATTTAGGGCTTCAAAAATACACCATTAGGGTTGAAGCCTTGAGTGGTGAATGGACTACAATAAATAATGAAATTTCAACAACGATTAATGTAATTGATAATACCGTAGAGATCTTACATATAGCCTCTCAAATACATCCAGATGTTGGAATGATTAGGCGATTAATAGCTACGAATCCTCAGTTGAAATTGAGTACTTGGACTCTAAATGCCAATGGTGAAATACTTGAAGAATTAGATGTTGCTCCTTTGATTAGCCCAGACATTATAATCTGGCATGGAGTATTATCCACGAATGTCAACAATAATGACTACATAAGACCATTTTTAACTGATGAGATCCCAAGTTTATACTTGCATATCCCTAGTCCTGAAACAAGCTCAAATAATCCTCTATTAAATTCTGATATAATACCAGATAACTGGTTGTTTACTAGTATTGGTAATGTACAAATTCAACATCAATACGAGAATTCAAACAATCCAATTGTTAATAATCTAACGACTCTTTCGGGTACTAATCCTTCACTTACGGCTCTTCTTAATTCTGATATTGATTATGCGAGACCTGTTATAAACGCTCGTTATATTGGAAATGGATCGGTAATTCCAGTGCTATATGCAGAAGAAAATAATACTATTCGAAAAGCATATATCTCTGCCTGGAATTGGTTTTTATTCTCTCAGAGTATAAGAGAAGAAGAGCGGGCCTATGTGGATCAATTATTTACAAATCTACTATTTTGGTTAGCTAATGATCCTAACAATGATCTTTTTGAGATTACGACATCAAGAAACTCTTATAGTATATTTGATGAAGTCCATTTTGATGCAAGTCTCAGAAATGAGCAGTCTCAACCAGATAATGATGCTTCTGTAGAAGTGCTTATCTATACTAATGATGATTCAAATTCTAACCCAATTAACAATATTCAATTAATTCCAGAGGGACAGGGACAATATTCAGGGAGTCTTGATTTAGCTTTGGAGGGTACGTACAGATATCAAGCAATCGTTCGAAAGAATGGGGCGGAAATTGTTAGAAAAGATGGTGAGTTTGTAATCCAAGATTCTAACAAGGAATTTATTGAGACTACACAGAATACGGCTTTATTAAAAACAATTGCCACCAACTCTGAGGGTACATATTTCGATTTCTCAAAGATGGATACTTTCTGGGCCGATTTGAGTGAACAAGGGAAACTAGAGGGTAAAACCCTAGAAAAAGAAAGTTATTGGTACCCTGTTCAGCATATCTTTTGGTTTATACTAGTACTCGTATTTTTGGGATTTGAATGGTTTTTTCGAAAGTGGTGGAATCTGGTATAACCTTAGTAGTGTATTAGGCTGTATATCTCTGATTCACTTGGGAGTGATTTTCTACCACCTAGTGCGTCCAATTCAATGATAAATGAATAGGCGATTACCTTAGCCCCTAACGCTTCAACCAGTTGAGTAGCCGCTTTTGCCGTTCCACCAGTTGCTAGTAGATCGTCGTGAATAATTACCCTATCTCCTTTTGAAATTGCATCGACGTGTATTTCAATTTTATCTGTACCATATTCCAAACCATAGGCTTGCGCTAATGTTTTGTAAGGTAATTTCCCGGATTTTCTAACAGGGACAAAACTCACTCCTAATTTTTCCGCTAAATTAGTTCCGAACAAAAATCCACGCGACTCAAGTCCAACGATTACGTCTGGTTTTGAATTGGCAATGCCATTGAATAGGTGCTGTGTAGTTAAACGCAAGGCTTTCGCATCGGATAACAGCGTAGTAATATCCTTAAATTGAATTCCTTTTTCAGGGAAATCAGGAATGTTTCTGATTTTAGATTCAATATATGCTAGATCTTCCTTTGTGCTCATAGTAAAATTAAAGGTGAATAAATTAAAAGCACATAAGTATATTGAAAATTATGATTAACAATGATTCTATTTGGCAAATTCACCAGCAATATATGGCAAAAGCCCTGCAACTTGCAGAGGTAGCTTTTGATGAAGATGAAGTCCCAGTTGGGGCTATAATTGTTTATGAAAAAAAGATTATAGGTAAAGGGTATAATCAAGTTCAAAAGTTAAATGATCCTACGGCACATGCCGAGATGATAGCTATATCTTCTGCCATTCAAACCATTGGTCAAAAATATCTTAAGGACGCAACCATGTATGTTACCCTTGAGCCCTGTCCAATGTGTGCAGGTGCACTGGCTTTGTCCAAAATTACTAAAGTAGTATTTGCCGCCTCAGATGCCTCATATGGAGCCTGCGGTTCTATTTATAACTTACATCATGATGGACATTTGAATCATACTTTCGATGTGATTCAAGGCATTTTGGAAACAGATTCGGAGTATCTATTGAAAGATTTTTTCCAACAAAAACGCCATTAGTTTACGGGTTGAAGTGGTCTTTCTTCATTAGGGCGTACTGATCACTGGACCATGAAAAAACATCATTCCGCAATTCTTTACGATTTCGTGATTTCCAAGATACCTCAGAGAAGGAAACCGTTGCAATATATCCGGGTTTCGATATCAGATTTAAGAAGTGTTGAGAAAATGACGTCTCATCCCACCAACATACATTGGATTTACCGTCTAGTGATCGTTCACTACCCTTTTTATTTGCATAGGTGATAATTACAGCATATACAGGTTCAAGCAATGTGGCAGGTATTTCGAATAAGGGTGAATTATATGGAATCAAATCAGTTCCTTTAGAGGTGGTTCCTTCTGGAAATACAATAAGACCTCTTGCGGGGGTCAATTCTCGTGCGATCATTTCATTCACTCTAGGAATATCTGTTTTATTCGTTCTATTGATGAAGATAATTCCGCCTAGACGCATAGCTAAACCAAGGATCGGCCAGTATTTTAAATCATGTTTTGCTATAAATGTAGCTCGTAAACAAGTAAATAAAACCCATATATCTGCATAACTCAGGTGATTGGATACCAAAAAAAACGGTGGTTTTGGAGGGATTCCTTGTATTGTAATTTTACCACCTGTTATCGCTAGTAGCGTGCGCCCCCAACTCTGAGTGAGATATCCTACAACAAAGGCATAACTATTGCCGATAAATCGCAGAGGATAAAATGCCACGATTAAAATCACATGAAATAATGTGCTAATGAGAAGTAATGGTAGCCTGAAGATTAATCGAATTAGTTCCACTGCTAGCTATAGAATTCGTATATTTTTGTACTATTATAAGGTAACAATAGTAACACAATATTTTGAATTACTAATTTATTCGCCACGAATGCTCTATCATAAAACGTATGTTAAAGATAATCAGTCTGAATGGGTAGTATTTATTCATGGCGCTGGAGGTAGTTCATCTATATGGTTTCAACAAATCAAAGCCTTTCAGGATAACTTTAACCTACTACTTGTAGATCTAAGAGGGCACGGTAAATCAAAGGATTTTTTTGAACAATACTATAACAATGAGTATAATTTTGAGAATATCAGTCAAGATGTGTTAACAGTTTTAGATTCTCTATCTATTGAAAAGGCTCATTTTGTAGGGGTATCACTTGGGACTATCATTATTCGTCAAATTGCAGAAATGTCCCCTGAGAGAATGTATTCAGGTATACTTTGTGGCGCTATTACTCGTTTAGACATACGCTCGAGGGTTTTGGTTCAGATTGGCAATTTTTTCAAAAAAGTTATCCCTTACATGTGGTTGTATCGTCTATTTGCTTGGATTATAATGCCAAGGAAACGTCACAAAAAAGCCAGACACTTGTTCATTAATGAGGCCAAAAAATTATATCAAAAGGAATTTA
The DNA here is from genome assembly GCA_009926145.1 of Bacteroidota bacterium. Taxonomy (GTDB): domain Bacteria; phylum Bacteroidota; class Rhodothermia; order Balneolales; family Balneolaceae; genus UBA1275. The sequence goes on along the minus strand of RFPJ01000001.1, from coordinate 24,558 downwards.
TACGATGGTTTGGTTTAACCAAAAGACTCAATCCATTATTGCGATTCTTTAAAGAAAAAGACACTACGGTGCCCTTCCTGTACATCATGGGAGATCAAGATCATATGTTTTTGCCTGCTGCAAGAACTATTGTTCAACATCATGCGCAATCTACTCTACAAATTATCCCCAATTGTGGGCATGTATGCAATGTTGAGAAGCCTACCATATTCAACCGAATGGCTATCGAATATTTACTCAATAAAAGGGTATAGTTTTTAGGTTACACAGCTTTATTATGCGTACCTTCGCAATACTCACATCAATTATTCGAAGTTATGAAAGTTCTTAAATTTGGCGGTACATCGGTAGGTACGGCGGAAAGTTTATCTCATGTAAAAGAAATAGTAGCATCCATTCACCAAGAGAATGTACCCCAAGTAGTTGTGGTGTCTGCTCTTGGTGGGGTGACGAATCAGTTAGTCGACATCTCTCATCTAGCGGCCTCCGGTAATGTACACTACACAGATTTATTTGCAGAAATTGAGCAACGTCATATACAATTGTGCAACCAACTTATTCCACTTACTCATAGAAGTTCTATTCTTACTCAGACAAAAGTTCTCCTAAATGACTTAGAAGATGTATTAAGAGGTGTTTTTTTATTGGGTGAACTCTCCCCTAGGTCATCCGATTTGGTGCTTAGTTTTGGTGAACGTCTCTCCTCTACCATCATTGCCTCCTATCTGGGTGCTCATTTAGACGGTGTTCAACTCTGCGATGCAACAGCTTACATCAAAACAGATGCTCAATTTGGGAATGCGGTTGTAGATACAGAGCTTAGCTATTCCCTGCTAAGGGAAGAAATTACTGGAGATAAATTGGTCTATGTATTTCCAGGATTCGTTGCATCTTCAAACAGTAAAAATCATATTACAACTTTAGGAAGAGGAGGATCTGATTATACGGCTGCATTAATAGCTTCAGCTATAGAGGCAGAGGAATTACAAATTTGGACGGATGTTAGCGGTATGATGACTGCTAACCCAAAAATGGTTCGAAACGCTCGCCCCATAGATAATCTCTCCTATGAAGAAGCAATGGAACTCTCCCATTTTGGGGCAAAAGTTATCTATCCGCCTACTATTCAACCGGTGCTTGATGCCAAAATACCTGTTTGGATTAAAAACACCTTTGCCTATGCAGATCCTGGAACCTGTATTACTGTGGATGGTAGTGAGAGTGATTACCCAGTTAGAGGGATTTCCAGTATTGAGGAAGTTGTTCTATGTACCCTATCGGGCTCAGGTATGGTAGCTGTGCCAAATTTTTCATACCGCTTATTTTCGGTACTCAGTAGACATAGTATAAATGTAATCATGATTACTCAAGCATCATCTGAGCATACAATTACCGTAGGTATTGCTAAAAATGATGCTGAAATTGCGAAAAATGCTATTGAAACTGAATTTTCTAATGAAATAAGGCTCCGGAAAGTAAATCCTCTTCATGTTGAATTTGATCTTTCTATCATTGCATTGGTTGGAACCCGCATGCGACAACGGATAGGAATTAGTTCAACCCTATTTGATGCCCTCTCTCATAATGGGATAAATGTTAAAGCCATAGCTCAAGGTTCCACTGAACGAAATATATCGGTAGTTATTGACCGAAAGAATCTAAAAAAAGCTCTAAATACGTTGCATGAGAGCTTTTTCTTATCGGATACTAAGAAATACAATTTATTCTTGGTGGGTGCTGGAAATGTGGGTAAAACCTTGCTTCAGCAAATTGCCCAACAGCAAGAATTCTTATCACAAGAGTTAAAAATAGACCTTAGAATTTGTGGCTTGGCTAATTCACGAAAAATGGTCTTTAACGAAAGTGGCATTTCACTACAAGATTGGGATAGTGCTTTACAATCGAGTACCATAGACATGGATATGCGAGGGTTCTTCGATACTATGGTAGAGTTGAATTTACGTAATAGTATCTTTTTGGATTGTACAGCAACCTATGACATTCCAACCTACTACGAATCTATACTTAAACAGAGTATTTCTATAGTCACTCCAAATAAAGTAGCTTGTTCATCTGATTTTAATCATTACTTGCATCTTAAGAAAACAGCCACAAAATATCACGCTCGATTTCTTTTCGAGACCAATGTTGGTGCTGGATTGCCAGTAATTTCAACGGCTGGTGATTTGTTAAAGAGTGGAGATAAGGTTGAAAAAATTGAAGCTGTATTATCTGGAACACTCAATTTTTTATTTAACAATTATGACACATCAGAACCTTTTTGGAAAGTAGTTCAACAGGCTAAAGAAGAAGGTTATACAGAGCCTGACCCAAAAATTGATTTGAGTGGGATTGATGTACAAAGAAAAATTCTAATTTTAGCCAGAGAAAGTGGACATAAACTCGAATTAGAGGATATAAATAAAGATTCTTTTCTGCCTGAACATTGTTTACAAACCAACTCTATAGAGGAACTCTACCAAAGTTTAGAGGAGAGTGAAGAGCATTTTCAAGCCTTATATCATACAGCTAATAATGAGGGGAAAAGACTGAAATTTGTCGCTAGTTTTGACAAGCAAAGTGGAAACGCAGAAATTGGCCTTAAATCCTACAAATCGGATCATCCCTTCTATAATTTAAAAGGCAAAGATAATGTGGTCCTTTTCTATACGAGACGATATTCGGATCATCCCTTGATTGTGCAAGGTGCAGGTGCAGGATCAGCGGTGACCGCATCGGGTATATTCGCGGATATTCTTCGAATTACAGACGCCTAACAGGGTAACATATGAATGAAATTAGAGTTTTTGCTCCAGCCACTGTAGCCAATGTTGGTAGTGGATTTGATGTTTTAGGATTTGCATTATCTGATATTGGAGATATGATCACTGTACGAAAAACCGATGATTTGGGTTTGCACATCAAAAATATCGAAGGTGCGGATAATCTACCTCTGGATTGCAAAAAAAACGTTAGCACCGTTGCAGCACAGGCTTTACTGGATTCATACAACAACACGTTAGATTATGGTTTTGAATTCGAATTAGTCAAGAAAGTTTCAGCAGGAAGCGGTATGGGTTCAAGTGCATCCTCTTCTGCTGCTGCTGTTATGGCTGTGAATGAATTGTTAGGACGCCCTTATAGTAAAACAGAACTAGTTGTTTTCGCTATGCAAGGTGAATCACTTGCTTCTGGTACACCTCACGCCGATAATGTAGCCCCTTCCCTACTAGGTGGTTTTACCTTGATTCAAAGTTATGACCCACTTAGAATTATTCCATTACACTATCCTAAAGACCTAGTAGCTACCGTCGTTCACCCTCATATCGAAGTTAAGACCTCAGATTCAAAACGCATCTTAAGACAACATATACCACTCAAAACAGCTATTACCCAGTGGGCAAATCTAGGTGGCTTAATTGCTGGATTGGCACAAGAAAATTACGAACTAATCGGTCATTCCCTTAAAGATGTAGTCGCAGAACCTACCCGGTCGATGCTCATCCCTCTCTATGAACAGGTGAAAGAAATGGCGCATAAAAATGGAGCACTGGGATGTAATATATCAGGTTCAGGCCCTTCTATGTTTATGCTTTCTCAGTCTTTAGATACCGCTCATAAACTTGCTGATGAACTTAGAGTCATGTATTCAAATGAACAGCTTGATTGTGATGTTTATGTGTCAAAAATAAATCCAGACGGTGCCATTCTCTTATAATTAATTCTAACCACATGATTTATCGAAGTACGTTTAACCCAAAAGTTAGAGCAAATTTTGAAGAAGCCGTTTTCCTTGGATTACCCGATGCTAAGGGGCTTTATATGCCAGAACATATTCCAGAATTGCCTTCTGGCTTTTTTAATGAATTAGGTCAAAAATCACTAGTGGATATCGCTTACTCGGTACTGCAACCGTATGTAGAGGGTTCTATTGATGCTGAATCACTAAAAGATATCGTCTTGGATACTTTATCATTTCCGATTCCACTAACCCCTATACATGATCACGTGTTAAGTCTTGAGTTGTTTCATGGCCCTACTCTAGCGTTTAAGGACGTCGGAGCCCGTTTCTTAGCCCGTGCATTAGGCTATTTTGCAGCAGAAAAAAATAACGAGACTACGGTATTAGTAGCTACGTCTGGTGATACCGGTAGCGCGGTTGCGCATGGATTCTTTGAAGTACCTAATGTGAAAGTTGTTGTTTTATATCCCAAAGGTAAGGTCAGTGACTTTCAGCGTAAACAAATGACGACATTAGGTAAAAATATTCAAGCCATAGAAATTGATGGTGTATTTGATGACTGTCAAAACCTCGTTAAGCAAGCATTTCTCGACACAGATTTGCGAGAAAGTAAAACCTTGACCTCAGCTAACTCAATCAATGTAGCTCGATTTTTGCCTCAAATGGTGTACTATTTTTGGGCTATCTCACAGATTCAGAGAAATTATCCCGAACACAAACTAAGCCCTACTTATTTTACTGTGCCTAGTGGGAATTATGGGAATATAACAGCGGGTCTATTTGCACATAGAATGGGCTTAGATATACAGGGCTTTATTGCCGCTACTAATTCCAATGATAGTTTTCCTAAGTATTTAGAGTCTGGGAATTATTTCGCGCAACCAAGTGTAGCTACCCTCTCAAATGCAATGGATGTGGGTGACCCCAGTAACGTACGTAGGATTCAAGATCTGTTCTCTCATGATATCCAAAGTATCAGACAAGTCATTCAATCGAAGAGTTATACCGATATACAGTGTTTACAAGCTATCGAAGAGGTTTTTAAAACCCATAAATACCTTCTAGACCCACATGGGGCTATCGCTTATAATGCCTGTGAATTGGTTCCCAAAAATGGTCTTTCCATCATTTTAGAAACGGCTCATCCTATAAAATTCAAAGAGGTTGTAGAGTCCGTTATTCCAGATGCGGTTCCAATGCCTTCACACATCAGTGCACAATCCGATCATGAGTTTAAAATCTCAATGACATCTGATTTTGATAGCTTCAAAGAATATTTGTTATCGAATGTATAAATGATGAATTTGAGTTCTAACCAAATACATACCTATGAACTCACCTTATACATCTCGAGCTAATTACCATATATTTATACCAATAGTAACACTACTTATAGTCTTTACTACCACTACACTTTTTGCACAGGATTTAAACCGCTTTCAATCCGAGGTTGATCAAATTGTTGCAAAATTTGATACCATTTCCTTTCAAACCGAAAAAAAATTAGCTGTTTTTACGGGTAGTTCTAGCGTTCGGCTATGGAGCACCCTCTCAGTGGATATGCCTGAGCTAAATACCATGAATACAGGTTTTGGAGGGTCTACCTATAAGGAGCTGGCGCATTATCAATTTGAGCTCATTACGAAATACCAACCTGATATCGTCGTGGTTTATGAGGGAGATAACGATGTTACAGGTGCCGAATCGGCAGTAGAAATCACCGAAATTGCCAAAGCTTTTTACACGAATCTGATGAATGAACTTCCAAACGCTAACATATTTGTTTTAGCAGCAAAGCCAAGCCCTTTACGATGGCATCTTAAATCGAAGTATGATGAGCTAAATAGTTTAATGGATGCCTACACCAAACAGCATGAGCAACTTGAGTATATCGACATTTGGAGCCCTATGATTGGCCCTAATCAGAGACCTCTCCCCCATATATTTATCTCCGATAGTTTACATATGAATGCTCACGGATATGAAATCTGGACCCAGACCATAGTTCCAATTTTAGCACCCTATTTTGATTAAAAAAATGCATTGGTGATTCGTTTTTATTTATTCAATCATTGTTATGAGAATTATGTCGTGTGAGAATTCGAAATATCAAGATCAATTACTTCGTGAATCCTATATCAGTGAGTTGGATTCCACAGAGCGTGATTATTATGTGTATTTACCTAAAGGCTATGATGAATTGGACAAAATATGGCCTGTTGTAATGTTTTTACATGGTGATGGAGAGCGGGGTAATGGAAAAGATGAATTAGTTTATACACGCATACACGGTCCTTTATATGAAGCTTGGGCGATGAAAAAAGAGCTTCCATTCATCCTCATTGTTCCTCAACTCCACATGTTTGGTAGAGATACGCTCGGCATCTCTTATCTTGTAAATCGTAGTACTGAACGGGTCCCTAAGCGGCTTGAAACAGGTGTTCCCGATCGGGCACCTTGGTTGGGAGGCCCTGCCATTCAAACCACCCAAATGGTCACAGAATTCAGTGATGAACTTCCTTTATTTGCAGATGGTTGGAATCGGGTTGAAGGTGACCTGATTAACATTCTAGACCATACATTATCAACGTATCGAGCCGATTCAAATCGAGTCTATCTAACAGGTCTTAGTTATGGAGGCTTTGGTACCTGGTATATGGGGAGTCAATATCCTGAACGATTTGCTGCCATACTTCCTGTAGTTGCTTGGGGCCACCCTTCTTTGTTGCCTTCTATAGCGGAACACCAGTTACCCGTATGGGCATTTGCAGGTGGAAAAGACAGGACGGTGGAAAAGAAATATTTCTATAAAGGTATGGCAGATTTACAGGAAATGGGCCATCAACAGGTTCTTTTTACCGTACATGAAGATCTCTCTCATGATGCTTGGAAACGGGTATATATGGGTGATGACTGGTATCATTGGTTATTTGAATTTCAAGTAGACCGAAAATAAGCGCCTCATCTGATGAGTCTATTCTAAAGCAATTATATGCCAGGTACTCCTCCCTATTTATATATTACAACGTCCAAACAGTATCGTAACTTTCTATCTGAATTAGCGAAATCTGACATTATAGGTCTGGATTTAGAGTTCGATCGTAATCGATATGGGTACGGTTTTACTATTTGCTTAATTCAATGCTACATTGGTGGGACATGTTATATTATTGATCCTTTATTGTTGGAGGATCCATTAGATGAATTCTACTCGATACTGGAATCTGATCATAATGAAATCATCTGTTTTTCATTCAGCGAAGATTATAAATTGCTCAAAATTAGTGGTTGTTCACCCACTAATGTTCGTGATTTAAACATAGCCTGCAGTCTCTTAAACTATCCTATAAAGTCATTGGTTAATGTTCTTCATGAGCACTTGGGTATTGAAACTTCAAAAGCGAGTCAGAAAAGCAATTGGTTGTCACGGCCACTAAGCAATAAACAACTTGAGTATGCTGCTGAAGATGTACTCTATCTAAATGATTTATACCAACTGCTTAAAGAGCACATGATTCTAAAAAATCGTTACGAATGGTTTTTGTCTGAAAATGAATGGCATTATTCACTTCCAGTAGATCATGAAGATTTAACGGTAAAAGTGAAAAACAAAGATCTTTTAGGTTTGAATGAACATCAGGCGCATATTTATAGAGGTCTATTTGAATGGCGAGATGAAATGGCTAAGGAACGAAATAAACCTCCTTATCAAATGGTTGATAACCATTATTTGAAGCTCCTTGTATTAAATCCTCATAAAATTAAAGATTGGTTGAATGAGCATGCCATACATCATGGCCTTAAAACATATGAGGTACAACAGTGGCTTAAAGTGTTAATTGATAATCTTCGAAAAGAATCGCGCGATTTAGGTTTAAGTGAAACTAAAGTTGCACTCCAACCTATGAATCCTGAAGAGTATCAGCGTCATATGAAAGATAAAATGGCGATAAAAGAAGCAAAAAACTATGTATTTGGCACGTTAAAGGATGGCTTAATTAAAGCATATGGAAGGAACGTGCAATCTTATTTGCTCAGCAACCGAGTGGTTGAAGAAATAGTTATAGGTGAAAAAAATATTCCACCTTATCGATACCAAGTCTTCAGAGATTTGATTGGAGCAAAATTTGATAGCTACTTACCAAAACACCAATAGCCTAAAACTATTTATCTAAGACTGCTTATCTTCTTTTACTAAATCTATCGTAATCATGCAAGAAAAAAAACCAATCATTGTCACATCTGCTCTCCCCTATGCGAATGGACCTCTCCACTTAGGTCATTTAGCTGGAGCGTATTTAACTGCAGACTTTTTCGTACGATATCTTCGGCTTAAAGGAGAAGATGTGGTGTTCATTTGTGGGTCTGATGAACATGGAGTGCCCATTACAATAGCCGCTGAAAAAGAAGGCGTAAATCCTCAAGATATTGTGGATCGCTATCATGAATGGAATAAGGATACCTTCGAGCGTATGGGCATTTCATTCGACTATTATGGACGTACTAGTAGTAAAATTCACTACGAAACATCACAAGAAATTTTCAAAACACTTTATGATAAAGGCTTCTTTAGTACTAAAACAGAAGAGCATTTTTATGATGAAGATGCCCAGATGTTTTTACCCGACCGATACGTAAAAGGAGAATGTCCCAATTGCTCCTATCCAGAGGCCTACGGTGATCAATGTGAAAAATGCGGTAATAGCTTACATCCTACCGATCTTATTAATCCAATAAGTGCCTTATCTGGGAAAGCTCCATTGAGAAAAGAGACACAACATTGGTACATGCCCTTGGGAAAAGCACAGGCTAAGTTGGAAGAATGGTTAGATTCCCGAGAAGGATGGAAATCCAATGTGAGTGGACAAGTTAGGAGTTGGCTACAGGAAGGACTCAATGATCGAGCGGCCACAAGAGATTTAACCTGGGGAGTGCCCGTACCCTTAGAAGATGCCGAAGGTAAGGTTCTATATGTGTGGTTTGAAGCTCCAATTGGCTATATATCTGCCACTAAAGAATGGGCCTTGAAGCGTAATAAGCCTGAAGAGTGGCGTAAATACTGGCAAAATCCTGATGCAAAACTCTATCATTTCATTGGTAAAGACAATATTGTTTTTCACTGCATCATGTTTCCAATTATCCTAATGGAACATGGTAATTATGTGCTACCAGAGAACGTACCTGCCAATGAATTTTTAAATTTAGAGGGTAAAAAGTTATCAACATCCAGAGGTTGGGCTGTTTGGCTTCATAACTATGTAGACCATTTCGAGGCAGATCTCTTGCGATATGCATTGGGAGTAACCTTACCAGAAACCAAAGACTCAGATTTTTCTTGGAAAGATTTTCAAGCCAGAGTTAATAATGAATTAGTTGCTGTACTCGGTAATTTCATCCATAGAACCATGAGTTTTACAGAGAAGTATGCCGATGCTAAGGTGCCTCCGTTAAGCAATCCGAAGGACGTGGATTTGGCTGTGCTTGAGGCAATAACCCTTCAAAAAGAAAAGGTTGAAGCTGCATTCGAACAATTTAAATTCCGTGAAGCACTTCAAGAGTCGATGCAATTAGCGCGGATTGGCAATAAATACTTTAGTGATACAGAACCATGGAAAAGCAAAGACAGTGATATTGAATCCTGCCACAATACATTACATGTAAGCGCACAAGTTGTTGCCGCCTTATCCATACTATTTGATCCGATTATTCCCTCTAGCATGGCTAAACTCCGAGCTCAAATTGGTTATGATGGGGCTATATCATGGGAGAATATTGGCACAGATTTACTTAAGGTTGGTCAAAAATTACAGAAAGCGGAAATACTCTTTACTAAAATCGAAGACGAGCAAATTCAAATGGAATTGGACAAACTAGAAGCACAATTGAATAATAACGCCTCTGATGCTGAATCAGAGAAAACTATTGATTATCCAAATATAAAGGATCCAATTAATTTCGATGATTTTATGGCTATGGACTTACGCGTAGGCATTATCAAAGAAGTTACTGAGGTTCCAAAATCAAACAAATTATTGGCCTTCAAAGTAGACATAGGTATAGAAACTCGTACCATAGTATCGGGTATTAAAAAGCATGTACAAATAGATCGATTGATTGGTCAGAAAGTAACGGTAATATGTAATTTGGCGCCTCGTATGATTATGGGTATGGAAAGTAAAGGAATGATACTCATGGCCGAATCTCCAGATGGTAACCTTCATTTTGTTACTTCCGAAGCAGCGGAAGGAAGTTTGTTGTCATAGGCTTTACGTGTTGAATTCACATCAAGTAATCGTTGTAAAATCCAAAGAAGTTTGACAGAAAGCACTGATTCTAAATTAGGCTGTACCATTCAAAAAGATGGTCTTGTTTTTCGTTTATTAGCTCCTGAAGCGGTTTCCGTGCAGCTCTGTTTGTATGAATTCTATGAACAAAAGCTTGCAAAGATCTTAGATATGTCTAAGAATAGTGTTGGAGTTTGGTCTGTATTTGTAGAAGGTTTCGATTGGTTAAATAAATGGTACACCTATTCCTTAGACGGGCCGCAATACACAAGTGAGTTTGAATATACACATTATGAAATTGCCGACCCCTACTCGACCCATGTAGCTAATCGAAATCACTATTTAGGATTCTATAAAAGCTTGATACACCAAGAGGATGAATTCGACTGGGAAGGTACCGATCATGTCTTTCCCGATGATATCAGTGATTTAATTATTTACGAAACCCATATTAAAGATATGGTAGCTCATCCTTCAGCAATAGCTCCCGACGCTAGTTGCTATAATGGGTTTATTAAAGCCCAAAAAGGCGGTTTAAACCACCTTAAGAATCTAGGTGTTAATGCCATAGAATTCCTACCCCTGCAAAAATATGCCTACTATGAACCCCCCTTTAGTGAGGAAATTGAAAATGGGCTTATAAACACTTGGAATCCGACGGGCATTAATTATTGGGGGTATATGACCTCCTTTTTTCATGCCCCGGAAAGTATATATTCGACAGATGGTACTACGGAGAAAAATGCGGTTGTAGGGAACCAACCCTCGGCGATATATGAATTGAAATCTTTGGTAAAAGCGTGTCATAAAGAGAATATGAGTGTTATAATGGATGTGGTGTATAATCATAGCTCACAATATGATTTAAACCCCTTACGATTCAGTTCTAAACTCTCCTATTTTCGATTAGATCAGGATGCTAATTACCTAAATGATTCTTGGACGGGTAATGATTTAGATACGCAAAAAGAAGCCACTAGGGCTCTTATACTTTCGTCACTTGAGCATTGGGTTACCCATTATAAAATTGACGGATTTCGATTTGATTTGGCAGGTATTTTTGATTGGGAATTTGTAGACATCATGACCCAACACCTTAGATCATTTAACCCTGATTGTATCCTCATTGCAGAACCATGGGGAGGTGAATATAAGCCAGTGGGTTATTCTGAACGAGGTTGGTCGTCTTGGAATGATAGGATTCGAAATACTTTTAAAGGATATGATCCCATCCATCAAAAAGGGGTTATTTTTGGCGAATGGCCACATAACTTACATCGATACACGCTAGAGAATATTATCAGAGGAACGCTTGATAAAGAGGAACATGGTTTATTTAAGCAAAGCAATCATTCGATAAATTATCTAGAAAGTCACGATGGTTATACTCTAGGTGATTTTATTCGAATGGTTTTACAGTCTGAATCAAAGGATGAATCAATTGATGAGGTGGAGCTTGTTCGTTTGCATAAATTAGGGGCATTCTTACTTATGGTATCTCAAGGAGTAACGATGATTCATGCAGGCCAAGAATGGGCTAGATCCAAGAAAACATGGGATGAAGCCGCTCAGAAATATTTCTTTAATCACGATTCATATAACCGAGATGACAGTACGAACTATCTAAATTTCGATGAGCTTAATCTAAATTCAGATTTATATGAATACTATAAAGCACTAATTAACATACGGTTAAATAATAAATCTTTACGTTCATCTACAGCTGAATCCATACATTTTAAGGTATACCACGATCCTCTTCATATCACTTTTTCTATTGATGGAGCATCCACTTCAAGTCCCTATGATTATTTTATCTCTATCAACTGTAATCGAAGTGTGGATCATGAGATTATATTGCCGGAAGGTACATGGGAGGTTTTGATAACACATTCAATAAAAAATACTCCTGAAACCATTCAAAACAGCTATTTAGTGGAAAAATCTTCGGGTATCTTAATGCGCAGGTTGCGAGATACTTCTAACTAAGCTATTTTCTGCACTTAACTTTATAGGAGAACATTTTGGCTATACAAACATCAACTGAACGAGGATCTTGGAATTCAAAACTAGGTTTTATCTTAGCAGCAGCGGGATCGGCTGTCGGATTGGGCAACATTTGGGGCTTCCCAACTAAAGTGGCTACTGAGGGTGGTGCGGCTTATCTCATCATATACTTGCTATGTACCTTTCTTATTGGGTTTCCGGTAATGGTTGCGGAATTAAGTATTGGACGTGCCTCAAGGAGAAATCCAGTTGGTGCTTTTCGAGCTTTAAGTAGTAACCGCTTCTTTCCTCTTGTTGGTCTTTGGGGGGTTATTTGTGGTGTGATGATTCTATCCTTCTATTCTGTAATTGCAGGCTGGGCATTTGGATATGCTTTTGAAGAAATTTTTTACTTTCTCGGTTGGACCCAGCTGGCCGATATTTTAACCGATACTGGAAATGGTTGGAAAAATGCACTCTTGGCTATTTTATTTATGCTTGGTACCATAAAAATCATTACTGGTGGAGTTAGTGATGGTATAGAGAAAGCAACCAAGACAATGATGCCCTTACTTATCGGTATCATAGTCATTATGATACTTTATGTATTTACTCAGGATGGTGCGATGGTTGGTGTTCGAGAGTACCTATTACCCGATTTTTCACGAATTACTACAAGCTTAGTTTTCTCTGCCATGGGGCAAGCATTTTTCTCTTTATCTCTTGGTATGGGAGCTTTAATCACCTATGGATCCTACCTAAGCCGAAAGGAAAATATCCCTCAGGTAGCCGCTTTTGTAACCCTCGCGGATGTTGGAATTGCATTTTTAGCAGGATTACTGATTATCCCAGCTATGTATGTTGCTAGAAGTGCCGGTATAGAAATTTTTGTAGGTGATCAGTTGGCATCCAGTACCGACTTAGTATTTCAAATTTTACCTGCCTTATTTCATACCATAGGAGGTGTAGTTGGGGTAACCTTAGGCGTTGTGTTCTTCTTGCTGCTCAGTATTGCCGCTCTTACTTCAACGATATCATTGCTAGAAGTGCCGGTTTCGTATGTAATAGATGAACATCAAGTACCGCGTGCTAAAGCAGCGTGGATGGTAGGACTAGGGGTAACCGCTATTTCGGTGCTTATATCTTTTAAAACCAGCCTCATTGGTCATTTTAGTTACATATTTAGCGATCTTGGTCTCCCTATTGGTGGACTCCTTATTTGTTTATTTATCAGTTTGATATGGAAAAAGGATACAGCATTAGACGAGTTAGAACACGGTTTTCCAACGGTTAAACAGAGTTTATTTGCTAAGGTATGGCCAGTTTTCCTCTATGTGATATGTCCAGCTGCTATCGCATATAACATCATTAGTAATTTCCTATAACGCGAAAAGAGCTTTTATCAACTGAATTATTTGTTACTCATTGCTAGTAGCTTTATTTTTGCATATCCATCAACCTAAATAACCTAGATGTCTAAAGTATCTACTGCCGACTTCCGTAATGGACTGGTCTTGAATATGGATGGCGAGTTGTATGCCATCACCGAATTTCAACATGTTAAACCAGGAAAAGGACCTGCCTTCGTTCGCACTAAATTAAAAGGCATTGTAAATGAAAAAAATATTGATAAAACTTGGCGTTCTGGTGAAAAAACAGAAGCTGTAAGAGTGGAAACACGTGAGTATCAATACCTTTACAATGACGGTGATTCGTATTTTTTCATGAATAACGTAACTTTTGAGCAAATACCTATTTTCCCTCATCAGGTTGAACGTAAAGATTTCTTAATTGAGGGACAAAATTGTACGGTATTATTTAACGCCGATGACGAACAAGTTCTTTATGCTGAGCCACCTGACCATTTGGTATTAACTGTAGCCCAAACAGACCCAGGTGTTAAGGGCGATACCGCACAAGGTGGATCGAAGCCTGCAACTTTAGAATCTGGAGCTGTGGTGAATGTGCCCCTATTCGTTAATGAAGGGGAAAAAATAAAAGTTGACACCCGAACTGGAACCTACCTAGAAAGAGCAAAGTAAAATCATGGATTTAAAACTAGTAAAAAAAATTATCGACTTAATCGCTGAAAGCGAGGTAAATGAAGTTTCCATCGAAGAGGGTGATTTCAAGATAAAAGTCAAAAAACAATCTGATCAAGCTCAGGTAAGTTACAGCCAACCGATGGTAGCAGCGCCTAGTGTAGCACCCGCTGCTCCTACCCCATCTAAGGCGGCTTCCACCGTTGAGGAATCCACCAATCAAGTAAGTAATGGTCAAAAAGTAGAGGCCCCCATAGTAGGAACCTTCTACGAAGCTCCTTCACCGGATTCCGATCCCTTTGTGAAAGTTGGAGATAAGGTTTCTAAAGGTCAGACACTCTGTATTATAGAGGCCATGAAAATCATGAATGAAATTGAGTCCGATTGCGCGGGTACCATCACTCAAATACATGTTCAAAATGGTACTCCCGTTGAATTCGGTCAGCCTCTATTTACTATATCAAACGAATAATTACGGATGTTTAATAAAATACTAATAGCCAATCGTGGCGAAATAGCCCTAAGGATTATTCGTACATGTAAAGAAATGGGCATCCCAACCGTTGCGGTTTATTCTGAAGCCGATAGGGATAGTTTACATGTTAAATTTGCCGATGAAGCGGTCTGTATAGGTCCTGCTGCAAGTAGAGACAGTTATCTTAAAATACCTTCTATTCTTGCGGCTGCCGAAATCACCAATGCCGATGCCATACACCCAGGATATGGTTTTTTGGCAGAGAATGCTGAGTTCTCGAGAATCTGTGCCGAACATGATATAAAATTCATAGGCCCCTCCCCTAAAGCCATCTCCTCTATGGGAGATAAAGCCGTTGCTAAAGCAACGATGATTGCAAATAAAGTGCCCGTTGTACCTGGAAGTGATGGGGTTGTAAATTCATATGAAGAAGCTGTAAAAGTTTGCGATACGATTGGGTTTCCGGTAATTATTAAGGCTTCGGCTGGTGGTGGTGGCCGTGGTATGCGTGTGGTTTTGGAAGCATCTGAGTTGAAAAAGAACTTTGAGATGTGTAGAAATGAAGCCTCTACAGCTTTCAACAACCCTGAAGTATATATAGAACGCTTTGTTCAAAACCCACACCACGTTGAGATTCAAATTCTAGCCGACCAGCATGGTAATGCCCTATCCCTAGGTGAGCGAGACTGTTCTTTGCAGCGTAGACATCAGAAAATTCTAGAAGAAGCTCCCTCGCCTTTGGTAACTCCTGAATTGCGGGAGAAAATGGGTATTGCTGCAACCAATGCGGCCCTATCTGTAAATTATGAGGGAGCAGGTACGGTTGAATTTTTAGTGGACGATGATCTGAATTTTTACTTCATGGAAATGAACACAAGAATTCAAGTTGAACATCCTGTAACTGAACAGATAACAGGTTATGACCTAATTGAAGAGCAAATTAAAATTGCTGCTGGAGCTAACATCAAAGACTACAAGGTTGAATTAATTGGTCATTCCATTGAATGTCGTATTAATGCTGAGGATCCCGCCTTCAATTTCCGTCCTTCGGCGGGTGAAATTACAGTTTTTCATCCCCCTGGAGGTCAGGGCGTTCGTTTGGATACTCATGCTTACTCAGGTTATCGCATCCCTCCTCATTACGACTCAATGATTGCTAAGCTAATTGTCACAGCCAAAACCAGGCCTGAAGCGATTATAAAGATGAGGAGAGCCTTGGAAGAATTCATAATTGAGGGTATACAGACCACAATACCGTATCATATACAGCTTATGGATGATCCTAATTTTAATAAAGGGTCCGTAAGTACCAAATATCTTGAGACTTCCTTCGAATTTAAAAAGCAAATCTAATCTAACTTTCAATTTACACTATGAGTACACCAACCCATTTACTCTATACTAAAGACCACGAATGGATCCATATTCATGACGACAATACGGCAACTATTGGCATTACCGATTTTGCCCAAAGTGAACTAGGAGATATTGTATTTGTGGAATTAAACGATGTTGGTGATGAATGTGTAAAAGACGATACTTTTGGCACCGTAGAGGCTGTTAAAACCGTATCAGATCTCTATGCTCCTATGGATGGTGAAATCATAGAAGTGAATGATAAATTAGATGATGAACCCGAATTAGTGAATGACGATCCTTATGGTGATGGCTGGATGATTAAAATCAAAATTACCGACGCCTCACAAAAAGATGATCTACTATCAGCAGAATCCTATCAAGATTTAATTTAATTTTCATGAGCCGTCATCACGAATGGATTCTCATCTTAGATTATGGCTCTCAGCTTACCCAGCTTATAGCTAGACGTTTACGAGAACTCAACATTTATTGTGAGATTCATCCCTTCAATGTGGATTTAAGTAGCTTTAAAGGCCACCAGCCCAATGGTATCATTTTGTCCGGTGGGCCGATGAGTGTTAATGATAATGAGGCACCTTCATTTCAACCCGAGATAAAAGAATTCCATGTACCAATTTTGGGGATCTGTTATGGGTTACAGTTGCTTTCTCATGTAGCTTGCCCTGGATCGGTTTCAAGAGGAGAAAAACGTGAATATGGGAGAGCTCATTTGATCATTGATCACGATGATGACCTTCTAAAAGGTATTCCTCAAGATTCCGTTGTTTGGATGTCGCATGGTGATCATATTGAACAGTTAGATCCGAGTTTTGAAATTATAGCACATACCAAAACAGCACCTGTAGCAGCTGTCAGAAATACATCAGAACGAATATACGGTGTGCAATTTCACCCAGAAGTTGCTCACACAGAGTATGGGAAGCAAATACTATCCAATTTTGCATTGTCGATTTGCGGGTTGAATGGCGATTGGACCGCTTCTTCCTTTATTGACGAACAAATAGAGGCCATACAACAACAGGTGGGTAATGACCGTGTATTATGCGCTCTTTCTGGAGGTGTTGACTCTACAGTTGTGGCTACCCTACTTCACAAAGCGATTGGCGAGCAGTTACTGTGCGTTTTTGTAGATAATGGTTTATTACGTAAGGATGAATTTAGTCAAGTACTTAAACTTTATACCGATGAATTACATTTGCCTGTAAAAGGTGTAGACGCTTCTGAGCTATTTCTAACGCGCCTTGAGGGTGTAGGAGATCCTGAGGAAAAGAGAAAAATTATTGGTAAAACGTTTATAGATGTTTTCGAGCAAGAAGTTGGCCATCTAGACCAGTTTAAGTATTTAGCTCAAGGAACACTCTATCCTGACGTCATTGAAAGTGTATCGTTTAAAGGCCCATCGGCTACTATCAAATCACATCATAATGTAGGCGGACTTCCAGAAAAAATGAAGATGAGCCTTATTGAGCCCGTTAGAGAACTTTTTAAAGATGAAGTAAGGGTGGTTGGTAGAGCATTAGGTATTCCGGATCATTTCATAGATCGACATCCTTTCCCTGGACCCGGATTAGGAATACGTGTACTCGGTGAATTAAGTAAAGAAAAGTTGACCATTCTACGAGAGGCAGACGCTATATTTATCCATGCATTACGAGAGCATGATTTATACGATCAGGCATGGCAAGCATTAGCCGTGTTGCTACCGGTTCAAAGTGTAGGGGTAATGGGTGATGAACGAACCTACGAATATACCATTGCCTTGCGTGCTGTTACATCTACGGATGGTATGACGGCCGATTGGGCACACCTACCCTATTCATTTTTAGCGGAAGTATCCAATCAAATTATCAATCAGGTTAAAGGGGTTAACCGTGTGGTTTATGATATTAGCTCTAAACCACCAGCAACGATCGAATGGGAATAAAAAATGGCTTTATTGAAGCAGTTCACTAGCCTAGTTACGGCCTTATTACTTTACTCACTTGTTGGTGCTCAACAAACCAGTACAGTTTCTGAGTTATTCCAAACCAGACAAGATAGCCTGATTATTGCAGATTATTCAGCAAGCGTACAGGCTGAAGAGCAATATTATGTTGCAGGTTCATTAATCCGCTCAGGACAATATGAGAGAGCTAAATGGTTATTAGAATCCATTAATAATGACCAATGGATGTTAGAGGCGCAGTTTCTACTCATGAGAATTCATTTTTTTCAAAAGAATTACCTGGCATCTCTAGAGTTAGGGCAATCAATCATCGATAGCAACCCTTCAGCCGATGTACTTCAAAGAGCAAAGGACGAAATACAGCTAGTTACCCAGTACATTCGCCCTTCCGAGGCTTACGAACTCTATATTCACACACATTCCTTAGCATTGAAGACCGTTTTATTGGAATCTTTAATGTATTACATACCCTATTCTACCGCTCAACGTGCCTATAGCGAATTACTAACTCTATACGATCAAGAATCCAAAAATACACCCCTAGCTTTATCCAGAATAGAGCGCCAGCTTTCTAATCCAGTTCAATATCGTAGTCGTTATTCTTCTCAAAGACAGAGTGTGGCCCCTCATGGTCATCATTATAGAATAGGTGTTTTACTCCCTGTATTCGATGCTCAAGATCCTCGATATGATATTGTTCGTGAAATATATCAAGGTATTTTTTGGTCAGTAGAATCTTTTAACAGTAATACGAGTGATTCTAAAGCCTTTCTATTTTTTGAGAATTCAATGGATTCGAATAGCGTAAAATCAACTGAAGAAACGCAACTACACTACGCTCACGAACAATTTACCAAGTTGGTCTTAGAACATCAGGTAGATGTCATAATTGGGCCTTTATTTTCGAATGAAGCTCCCTACTACTCTGTTTTAGCAGAAGAATATGGTATTCCACTTTTTCTACCTTTAGCGAATGCAGATAGCTTAGATTTACACAATAATTTCACCTTTCAAATAAATCCGAGTTTTAGTGGGCAAGGCGCACAAATGGCACGATTTGCCGTTGAAGAGCTAGGCTTCGACACCTTAGGAGTACTCGCGGAAAAAGGAACACTTGGGGCTCCTGCAGCTCATTCATTTATACGTACAGCCGAACGATTAGGTGCTTTTGTAGCGTATGATTTCATCGAAAATTTAGAAGTAAATGGATATGGAATCACTGACTACACACAATATTTTTCTACAGATACATTAGATAGTGTAACCATAATTGACGCCGTTTATGCACCCTTTACTGGTACCATAGCTCAAACGCTGATTGAATCTCTCGTAACGGATTTAGAAGCCATGCAGAGTACCATAGATATATTAGGTTCAGAGGAATGGGGTGGCGCTAGTATAAACACTCAACGACTACCTTATACCTCTATTCATTATACTCAAGGTTTTTCAGTGGACACATCAGCATCTGAAATCAAAGCATTCTCAGATCAATATGAACAACGTTTTGGTACCCCCCCCAATAATTTCAGCTTTATAGGATATGATGCTGGAGATTATATACTTCAGAATCTATATAAAATAAAGAATCCCACTTCACTTGTTGGTTATTTAAAAGAACGATCTCCCTATCGTGGGAAAGCATTTATGATCGACTTCCGTAATAGTCACATCAATAGACGTTCATTCATTAGAACGATACCTGCTGTAAATGACAAGAATGAATTACGAGAATAGCTTATAGTAGATTACTTACTCACCATTAAGATCATTACGTCTTTTTATCCGGTATTGTTCTTGAATCCAATCCTGCCATAGCTTAGCTGCCTTTTGATGATCTGTATAATTAGTACTAAAGGTGTGAGTGCCTTCAGGATTGGCTACCATGTATAAATAATTGTGCTTCTCAGGAGTCATCGCTGCCAGTATACTAGAATAGGATGGATTGGTAATTGGGCCCGGCGGTAAACCTCTATGTATGTAGGTATTGTATGGATGCTCAAAGGAATAATCCCGATATAACAATCGGCGACGCTCACCTAGTGCAAAATTCACCGTTGGATCGGCTTGAAGTCTCATCCTTTGCTCTATTCTATTCCAATATAAACCACTAATACGTTGTTTCTCCTCCTCAAATTTGTATTCCCATTCAATAATGGATGCCATAATGATATAATCCTTCCATGAATACTTTGGGTTTTCAATGCGTGAATATAGTTCATTCTTTTGTCGAACCCGTTCTTGTATTAATCGTGATATAATTTGTTTAGGGGTTGATGTCCAGTATATCTCATATGATTCTGGACTAAGCATACCTAAGACCATGCTACTATCGGTTCCCTGGTCTTCTAAAAATTCATAATCTCGTAGCGTTTGTTTAAAATCACCCACCTCATGAATGGTTTGAGCCACAAGAGATGTGAATAGAGCATTTTTTTCTAATCCGGGTAAAATAGTTAGGGTGATGGGGTCTTGAAGTCCTCTGCCTAATTTATTGAATTGTTCCTCTAAACCTAATTCAGTATCAAATGTATAATGTCCCCGTGGAACACTCTTCCAACCTGAAAGATGTAAGGCCCAATCGAATATATCTCGGTCCATATGGACATTTTTTTTGGCCAATTCTTCATATATAAACCCAAAATCAACCGATTCTTTTAAAAATAGTGACACTTCTTTCAGCTCGGTTGGGAAGTGATTTTTAACATACTGTGGTGAATGTAATAGATAATTGCGAGGGATGTTTGTAGCTAAAAACCCAAAGACAAAGGCAACCAGTATGAGGAAGTTATATCGCATTAGTTTAGAGTAAATAGATGACTTAGGAATCTAATCAATTAATCCTTCTAATTTCTTTTGTTGAAATACGGTTATAAGATATTGTATATGATCCTGTAACGATGTATCGATTAAGCGAACTCCCTCATGTATGTCTTCTCGGGATACATTAGCAGCGAAATTTAAGGTTTTCAACTTTTTAGTAACCGATTTTACTTTCATTCCATCATAAGCGGTTGGTCGCATGAGTGATACAGCATGAATAAATCCTGATAGTTCATCACAGGCAAAAAGATAACGATCTAATTCCGATGTAGGATGAACTCCTGTTCTAGCAGGAGCATGCGATAAAATGGCGTGCAAAATATCTTCACCAATCTCATAATTTGGCAGGAGGACATTAACAGCATAACTGGGATGTTCATCTGGAAACTGTTCCCAATCTAAATCGTGCAATAGACCCGTAAGCCACCATTTATGAGTAGTTTCGACATCCATATTTTTCGATAAAGCATACGATTCCATGGCAAATGCTACCATTTTCGAATGATTTATCAGAGAATTTGATTTAATGTATTGTGATAAGAGTTCGTGTGCGGATTCCTTGTTCATCGGAAATAGTATAAATTACATATTAACGTGACTAAACTTATTAAAACAAAACCAATGAAATTTGGATTATTTCCAAGTTTAGCAATCTTGTTACTTTTACTTGTATACTCTGTTACAGGTTGTATGACAAACGTAGAAGAGCTTAGTGGGATAACACAACAAGACGTCTCGTATAGTAAAGCTATTCAACCTATACTGAATCAGTATTGCGTAAGTTGTCATGGCACTCAAGCGGGTGTTGCATTAAATGATTACCCATCGCTTATGGCTAGCGTTGGCAATAAATGGAATAACCAAATAGTGGTTCCAGGTTCAGCCACTGCTAGTGGTTTATATGACGTTTTAACCTCCAGTCCTCAAAAACAGATCCCGCAAATGCCTATTGGTGGCCCTTATCTAACAGGGGATGAAATCGAAGCGATAAAAGCATGGATTAATGAAGGTGCCAATGATAATTAAGGACAAACAATACCTACACTTCCAATTACCGCAATTAAGGATATTTTTCACCTTCAGCCCAAAGGTTGTGCTGTGTTACCTATGGTTGTTCCTTCCCTATGTTTCAGAAGCACAATCTTTTTATTCTGATGAGGGACGAGCTTCGTTTACCTCAAGTGTTCCTTTGTATGAATTCACGGGTACAAGCACCTATCTTACGGGTAAAATAGATCGTGATCATCTAACAGTTGATTTTTATTTAGACCTTGAAACGCTGGACAGCGGAATTAAAAAAAGAGATAAAGATATGCGCCTTACTTTGAACACCGCTCAATATCCCTTTGCCGAATTTTATGGTACATTAACAGATAGCATTGATGTGAATAGCGCTGATGTTCAAAAGGTAACCGCTAAAGGTATATTTAGTATTCATGGTCAAAAGAGGGAAATCACTGTGAATGGTGAACTTATTCCTGAGCAAGACAATTATCGTTTGAAATCAGAATTTGAGATAACCTTAGATGATTACGGAATTACCCCACCTTCATTACTCATCGTCAAAGTTGATCCCATACAAAAAATTGCTATCGATATTCTTCTCTATAAGGAATAAAATGCTACACAAAACCAGCCTTGTCCTCCTCCTCTTTTTAATCAACACATCTGTATATGCACAGATGGAACGAACAAGAGTAGGCTCTAGCCTACCGGATACAGAAATCTTTTTAACCAGTACCCTTGTCGGAACTCAGACCGTTCAACTTACTCCCGCTGGTGAACTTCAAAGTATCATTTCACATTCATTTGGTCCTATTCGCAGTGGTTGGAGCGATTTATTCGGATTGGATAATAATGCAGCTGTCCATCTTGGTTTAGACTATGGACTTTCGGATGCCATCAGTATTGGAATTGGCCGAACCAGCGTTAGAGATGTTTTTGACTTGAGATATAAATGGGTACCATTACGTCAGAATAATGGAAAGAAGCAATTGTATTCAATAGGAGTCTACGGCAACCTAGCCATTGAAACTTTACCAGAAAGAAGATTTGATTATACCTTTCAAGAACGACTAAGTTTCTATAACAGTCTCTTATTTGCAAGGCAATTTTATGATAGAGTATCCATTCAATTCAGTCCGTCCGTTCTTCACTTTAATACTTTACTGGCCGATGATCGTGAAATAATTTCACATACTATTTTTAGTGCCATTGTTTCTGGTCGACTAAAACTAAATGAAAGACAATCATTGTCCTTTGAATATGTGGGGTATACCAACATGGAGAATGATACCAAACACCTGGCATTAAGTTATGAAATTGAGACCGGGGGGCATGTTTTTCAATTATTCTTGCAATCGGGTTATCACTTCAGTGAACAATATCTTATCGCCTTTACTCAGGATCAATTTTTCAATGGTGATATTCGCATGGGATTTGCCATTCATAGGGTATTTCAATTAAAGGGTAATTAGTCCTACCTTTCTTCTCTTTTTGAATTGTTACCCTATTACGTTGTGAATACAACCTACCAATTCTGTTTTATTCGTACACTCTTCATCCTTTGCTTGGGGATTTCATCAGGGAGTCTACTTGCTTCTGATAACTATTCAATAGCGTCTGTAGACTCTAATGAGACAGGTTCAGTGATTCGAGAAATTATGGTTCAAACTCAGTATTCACCGACCTCATATGTATTCCTTGGTAAAACACCCAACTCATCCTCTCATCGATATTCTTTAGGAATGGTTTTTTCGAACCGGATTCGTCTAATCAATACCGACTTTTTATACAGTGTGCGATGGCATCCGTATCTCAGCTATCACTACTCCAAGAGAGATCAAGGCGGCCGATTAGATACCGTACATGGATGGGCTTTTGATCCATTGGGTTTGGTGAAATATAAAAGCCTAAATAAGAGCACCTATCTCGAAACAGCATTTTATGGAGGCTTCGCCTATGTATCTAGTCATTTCCCAACAGACAAGGGACGAAGGCTGAACTTTACATTCGAGGGACAAGTGTCCCTGAAACAAGTCCTAGATTCTAAGTATATTCTATCTTTAGGCACCTCATATCATCATATATCGAATGCTCAAACAGGAAAAGAAAATCCCGGTATTGACTCTTTATATTTGATTGCAAAAATTTCATATCTCTTTACCCAATAACTGTAATTACTGTAAGCATGTCTATTCAAGCTCAAATTCACACTTCTAAAGGAACCATTAGCATTGATTTATTTCCAGATAAAACCCCTAAAACGGTAGCAAACTTTGTTAATTTAGCCAACAGAGGCTTCTACAACGGACTGAAATTTCATCGTGTTATATCTGATTTTATGATTCAAGGAGGTTGTCCATTAGGTACAGGTGTAGGTGGACCTGGATATCGGTTTGAGGATGAATTTGATCAGGAATTACGTCACGACGCTCCAGGGTACTTATCTATGGCAAACGCTGGCCCTGGCACCAACGGAAGTCAATTTTTCATCACTCATGTACCAACCCCCTGGTTAGATGACAGGCATTCCATCTTTGGTAAAGTGGTTAGTGACAAGGATCAAGAAGTTGTAGATAGCATCGTACAAGGCGACACTATTGAATCGATTGAACTGCACGGTGACATCGAAACCCTTCTAAAAGAAGTAAAAGAAGTGCAGTTTTGGAACGAAGTATTGGATGAAGCCTAATTTAGAGAACATACCTGAAAAAGAAGGTATCCGGAGACGTCTACACATTATTATATATGGCTCCGATACGTATCTAGGCAAATTATTCGATGTAATACTCATTATTGCCATAGCCACAAGTGTATTTGTGGTTATGTTAGACAGTATTGCTAGCTTACGAATCGAGTATGGTACGATATTTTGGAGT